>NZ_JAQZBY010000010.1:0-186480 GCF_028736865.1 Paenarthrobacter sp. AB444
GACCGCGGAACGGCCCGCATTCCGTAGGGAATGCGGACCTTTCCAGTGAATCCATGCCGGGCGGGCCCGGCGTCGGATTTACTTGGCCTTTTCGAGGATCTCCACCAGGCGGAACCGCTTGGTAGCGGACAGCGGGCGGGTCTCGGCGATCAGAACGAGGTCGCCGATGCCGGCGGTGTTCTGCTCGTCGTGAGCCTTGATCTTCGAGGTGCGGCGAATAACCTTGCCGTACAGAGCGTGCTTCACGCGGTCTTCAACCTCGACAACGATGGTCTTTTCCATCTTGTCGGAGACAACGTAGCCGCGACGCGTCTTACGGTAACCGCGCTGTTCAGCGCTGGCTGCTGCTTCCGTCACGTTTTCCTTCTCGCTCACTTGGCGTCCTCTCCAGCTTCAACCTCGGCCTTTTCAGCCTTGGCAGCCTTCTTGGACTTCTTTTCTTCCTTGGCTTCCACAACCGGTGCGGCAACCTCGGCACGAATGCCCAGCTCGCGCTCACGGAGAACGGTGTAGATGCGTGCGATGTCCTTCTTTACCGCGCGCAGGCGACCGTGGTTCTCCAGCTGTCCGGTGGCGGACTGGAAACGCAGGTTGAACAGCTCTTCCTTGGACTTGCGGAGTTCTTCAACGAGACGCTCGTTGTCGAAACCGTCCAGCTGTGCGGGTGCGAGATCCTTCGACCCTACTGCCATTTCTATTCACCACCTTCGCGACGCACAATGCGTGCCTTCAACGGCAGCTTGTGGATTGCCAGGCGCAGGGCCTCGCGAGCTACCTCTTCATTGACACCGGAGAGTTCGAAGAGAACCCGGCCCGGCTTGACGTTTGCGACCCACCATTCCGGAGAACCCTTACCGGAACCCATACGGGTTTCAGCAGGCTTCTTCGTCAGCGGACGGTCCGGGTAGATGTTGATCCAGACCTTACCGCCACGCTTGATGTGGCGGGTCATCGCGATACGAGCGGACTCGATCTGACGGTTCGTAACGTATGCCGGGCTCAGGGCCTGGATACCGAACTCACCGAAGCTGACCTTGGTGCCGCCCGTAGCAGCGCCGGAACGACCCGGGTGGTGCTGCTTACGGTGCTTGACTCGACGTGGGATAAGCATTTAAGCCTGTCCTCCTTCTGCTGCCGGAGCAGCAGCTTCAGCGGCCGGTGCTTCAACGGCAGCAGGTGCTGCCTCAGCTGCCGGACGGTCGTTACGACGACGGCGGTCGCCACCCGGGCGGCCCGGACGGTCTCCTGCACGGCCACGGGACGGAGCAGCAGCTGCCTGCTGGGCCAGTTCCTTGGCGGTTACGTCACCCTTGTAGATCCAGACCTTCACACCGATGCGGCCGAAGGTGGTCTTGGCTTCGTAGAAGCCGTAGTCGATGTTCGCGCGGAGGGTGTGCAGGGGCACACGGCCTTCGCGGTAGAACTCCGAGCGGGACATTTCTGCGCCACCCAGACGGCCCGAGCAAGCAACACGGATGCCCTTGGCACCTGCGCGCTGTGCGGACTGCATTGCCTTCTTCATCGCACGGCGGAAAGCCACGCGGGAAGTCAGCTGCTCAGCGATGCCCTGGGCAACAAGCTGTGCTTCCATCTCGGGGTTCTTGACCTCGAGGATGTTCAGCTGGACCTGCTTGCCGGTGAGCTTTTCGAGCTCGCCGCGGATGCGGTCTGCTTCGGCGCCGCGGCGGCCGATAACGATACCCGGGCGTGCCGTGTGGATGTCCACGCGGACACGGTCACGGGTGCGCTCGATCTCGACCTTGGCGATGCCGGCGCGCTCCATGCCCGTGGACATGAGCTGGCGGATCTTGATGTCCTCGCGGACGAAGTCCTTGTAGCGCTGTCCGGGCTTGGTGCTGTCAGCGAACCAGTGCGAAACGTGGTCGGTGGTGATGCCGAGTCGGAACCCGTGCGGGTTTACTTTCTGTCCCACTTAGCGAGCCTCCTCTTTCTCCGGGGTTGCCACGACCAAAGTGATGTGGCTGGTCCGCTTCCTGATGCGGTAGGCGCGGCCCTGGGCACGCGGCTGGAACCGCTTCATGGTCGGGCCTTCGTCAACGAATGCTTCGCTGATGAACAGGTCGCTGTCGTCGAATGCAACGCCGTCACGGTCCGCGAGGACACGTGCGTTGGCCATTGCCGACTGAAGTACCTTGAATACCGGCTCCGAAGCTGCCTGCGGGGCAAACTTCAGAATTGCCAGAGCCTCATTCGCTTGCTTGCCACGAACAAGGTTGACGACGCGCCGGGCCTTCATAGGCGTTACGCGGATGTGACGCGCAATAGCCTTGGCTTCCATTGCTTTCCTTCTCTCGTCTAAGACGTAAAGTCAGGCGCCTTAGCGGCGCTTGCCCTTACGGTCGTCCTTAACATGGCCGCGGAATGTCCGCGTGGGAGCGAATTCGCCGAGCTTGTGCCCGACCATCGACTCAGTGACAAACACCGGGATGTGCTTGCGTCCGTCGTGTACGGCGATCGTGTGCCCGAGCATGTCGGGGATGATCATCGAACGACGGGACCAGGTCTTGATGACGTTCTTGGTGCCCTTATCGTTTTCCCGTGCGACCTTCACAAAGAGGTGCTGGTCAACGAAAGGACCTTTTTTCAGGCTGCGTGGCATGTGTCCAGGCTCCTATCGCTTGTTCTTGCCAGTACGGCGGCGACGAACAATAAGCTTGTCGCTCTCTTTGTTCGGACGGCGGGTACGGCCCTCGGGCTTGCCGTTCGGGTTAACCGGGTGACGTCCACCGGAAGTCTTACCTTCACCACCACCGTGCGGGTGGTCAACCGGGTTCATGGCTACACCACGGACGGTCGGGCGAACGCCCTTCCAGCGCATACGGCCGGCCTTGCCCCAGTTGATGTTCGACTGCTCGGCGTTGCCGACCTCGCCGACGGTTGCGCGGCAGCGCACGTCAACGTTGCGGATTTCACCGGAGGGCAGACGCAGCTGGGCGAAACGGCCTTCCTTTGCGACGAGCTGTACCGAAGCACCTGCGGAACGGGCCATCTTGGCGCCGCCACCCGGACGCAGTTCAACTGCGTGGATCACGGTACCAACCGGGATGTTGCGCAGCGGCAGGTTGTTGCCCGGCTTGATGTCAGCGTCGGGGCCAGCCTCGACGAAGTCACCCTGGGACAGCTTGTTGGGGGCGATGATGTAACGCTTGGTGCCATCAACGTAGTGCAGGAGAGCGATACGTGCCGTACGGTTCGGATCGTACTCAATTTCGGCTACGCGGGCGTTGATGCCGTCCTTGTCGTGACGACGGAAGTCGATCAGACGGTACTGGCGCTTGTGCCCACCACCCTTGTGACGGGTGGTGATCTTACCGGTGTTGTTACGGCCGCCGGTCTTGTGCAGCGGACGCAGCAACGACTTTTCCGGAGTCGATCGCGTGATTTCAGCAAAGTCGGCTACGCTCGAGCCACGGCGGCCCGGGGTAGTCGGCTTGTATTTACGGATTCCCATAATTTATTTCCTCGTTAAAGTGGTCTCCGCTACGCGAGCGGACCGCCGAAGATGTCGATTGTGCCTTCTTTGAGGGTGACAATCGCACGCTTGGTGCTCTTGCGCTGTCCCCAGCCGAATTTGGTGCGCTTGCGCTTACCGGCACGGTTGATGGTGTTGATCGAGTCAACTTTGACCGAGAAGATCTTCTCAACGGCCAGCTTGATCTCGGTCTTGTTCGAGCGAGGGTCCACCAGGAAGGTGTACTTGCCTTCGTCGATCAGACCGTAGCTCTTTTCCGAAACGACAGGTGCAAGCACGACGTCGCGCGGATCCTTGATGGTGGTTACGCTCACTTGGAGGCCTCCTCGTTCTTTGCCTTGTCAGCGACGAACGCCTCGAAAGCAGCCTTGGTGAAGACCACGTCGTCGGAGATGAGCACGTCGTAGGTGTTCAGCTGGTCTGCGTACAGAACGTGAACATCCTGGAGGTTGCGCACGGACAGTGCAGCAACATCGTTGGCGCGCTCGATAACGACGAGCAGGTTCTTGCGCTCGGTGACGGAGCGCAGCGAAGCCAGTGCGTCCTTGGCGGACGGCTTGGTGCCGGCGACCAGTTCAGCGATGACGTGGATGCGGCCGTTGCGGGCGCGGTCAGAGAGGGCACCGCGGAGAGCAGCAGCCTTCATCTTCTTGGGGGTGCGCTGGGTGTAGTCGCGCGGGGTGGGACCGTGGACGATGCCACCGCCGGTCATGTGAGGAGCACGGATGGAACCCTGACGGGCGCGGCCGGTGCCCTTCTGCTTGAACGGCTTGCGACCTGCACCGGAAACCTCAGCGCGGGTCTTCGTCTTGTGGGTACCCTGGCGTGCAGCAGCGAGCTGTGCGACGACGACCTGGTGCAGCAGCGGCACGTTGGTCTGGACGTCGAAGATCTCTGCAGGCAGGTCTACCTTGACAGTGCTAGTCATTGAACTAGGCTCCCTTCACGGCGGAACGTACGAGTACGACCTGGCCGCGGGCGCCGGGGACGGCACCCTTGATAAGGAGCAGCGACTTCTCAACGTCAACAGCGTGAACCGTGAGGTTCAGCGTGGTGTGACGCTCGGCGCCCATGCGGCCGGCCATTTTCAGGCCCTTGAAGACGCGGCTCGGGGTGGATGCGCCACCGATGGAGCCAGGCTTACGGTGGTTCTTGTGGGCACCGTGGGAGGCGCCAACACCGGAGAAGCCGTGACGCTTCATAACACCGGCGAAGCCCTTACCCTTGGAGGTGCCGACGACGTCGATCTTCTGGCCGGCTTCGAAGATCTCAACAGAGAGCTCCTGGCCCAGCTCGTAGGATGCGGCGTCTGCGGTACGCAGTTCGACGACGTGGCGGCGAGGGGTAACGCCAGCCTTTTCAAAGTGACCAGCCAGCGGCTTGGTGACCTTGCGGGGGTCGATCTGGCCGTAGCCGATCTGGACGGCGACATAGCCATCGACGTCTGCGTTGCGCAGCTGCGTGATGACGTTGGAGTCAGCCTGGACGACAGTTACCGGGATGAGCTTGTTGTTCTCGTCCCAGACCTGGGTCATGCCGAGCTTCGTGCCCAGCAGGCCCTTTACGTTACGGGTTGCGGTCATAGTCTCTCAGCACCTCCCTAGAGCTTGATTTCGATGTTCACGTCTGCAGGCAGGTCGAGACGCATAAGCGAGTCAACGGCCTTCGGCGTGGGGTCGATGATGTCGATCAGACGCTTGTGAGTACGCATTTCGAAGTGCTCACGGCTGTCCTTGTACTTGTGAGGAGAGCGAATAACGCAGTAAACGTTCTTCTCCGTGGGCAGCGGCACCGGGCCGACTACCGTTGCGCCTGCGCGCGTGACCGTCTCAACGATCTTCCGCGCTGAAACATCAATGACCTCGTGGTCATATGACTTCAGCCGGATGCGGATTTTTTGTCCCGCCATGTCGCCTGACTCTCTTTCAGCTAGTGCTGCTCTAGTTAGGGCTGCTCTGTTTACTTACCTGTTGATGTGGCCGCCGAGGCGTTTGAGGTATTACCACCACACGCCGCACAAGCTGAATCCGGAAATTCCGGGTTCCTCAACCTGCCGGCGCACCGACCCCCGCGGTCGGGCGTGTCGCGATTTCCACGCAGACTCGACCGCATTCCATGGGGTTCAGGGTTATGTTTGGGCTTCAACCTGGACCCTGACACCCGGCATTATCCGGATCGGGACACGAAGAAGCGCTTGAACAACTCATCCAGTATGGCGGAAATCCGGAGCAAAGGCCAATCGGGCCCGGAATGTCCATTGCCCGGCCCCCGCCAAGTGGGGATGATGGTGGCATGTCCGTCCGGGATTCAGGCTCAGTGGAAGATCTCGCTGCACGCTTGCGGCCGGGTTTCACGCTGGGCGTCGCAGCGGCCGCCTTCCAGATCGAAGGTTCCCTCACGGCCGACGGCCGCGGCCCCTCCGGTTGGGATGCGTTCGCGGAAAAGCCAGGAGCAATAGTCTACGGCGGCTCCCCCGCGGTCGCGTGCGACCACTACAACCGCGCCGATGAGGACATCGCCCTGATGCAGGAGCTGGGGGTGGACTCCTACCGCCTCTCGCTTTCGTGGCCACGGATCCAGCCGGATGGCCAAGGTGCCGTCAACCAGCGAGGCCTGGACTTCTACGACCGCCTGCTGGACAAGCTCCTGGCGGCGGGCATCTCCCCCATGGTCACTCTTTACCACTGGGATACCCCGCTCCCCCTTGAGCATGCGGGCGGCTGGATGAACCGGGACACCTCCCAGCGGCTCGCAGACTATGCCGCGATCGCCGCCCGTCACTTCGGGGACCGCGTCGAGCACTGGGTCACGGTGAACGAACCCGTTTCAGTGACGCTGCAAGGCTACGCACTTGGGGCCCACGCCCCGGGCCGCCAACTCCTGTTCGACTGCCTCCCTGCCGCACATCACCAGTTGTTGGGCCATGGGCTGGCCGTCCAGGCCCTCAGGGCAGAAGGTGCCAAAGGACAGATCGGGCTGTCCAACATGCACTCCCCGGTGCGGCCGGCGAGCAGCCGCCTGTCGGACCGACTGATGGCCGAGGCACTGGACATGATACTGAACCGCATCTACGCCGATGCAGTCCTCTTGGGCCAGTACCCCAAGCCGTCACTGCCCCTGTGGCCCTGGTTCCGCTCCCTGGGTCCGGTACTCGACGGCGATCTTGAGACCATCAGCCAGCCCCTGGATTTCTATGGGCTGAACTACTACTACCCCATCAAAGTGGCTTCCGGCCGGGGGCCTGCCGAGATACCGACGGGGCAGGCCGAAGAGATGGGCAATGTCCCGTTCCACTTGGCTGCATACCAGGAGTACGAAACCACTGGCTTTGGTTGGCCGGAGGCACCTGAGCAGCTCGCCATGGTGCTCCAGGAAATGAATGAGCGGTATGGCTCTGCCCTGCCGCCTGTCTACATTACGGAGGGAGGCGCCAGCTTTCCGGAACCGGCCCACGTGGACGGGGCGATCCAGGACACCAACCGCATCACCTATCTGGCTGAGCACTTGGGGCACGCCGTCACGGCAGCCGGCCCGGGCGGCGTGGCGGAAGGGGTGGATCTGCGCGGCTACTACGTCTGGACCCTGCTGGACAACTTTGAGTGGGCCGCGGGGTACTCGCAGCGGTTCGGCCTGGTCCACGTGGACTTCGAGACGTTGGAGCGGACCCCGAAGGAATCGTTCTACTGGTTCCGCGCTTTGGCCCATGCACGACGACACGGAATGTAGCGCAGGCAGGTTAAATTGCTGCTCCGGTTGGCCGGATCGTCTGGCTGACGCAGGAAGCTACTGGTTCTTGTTCGCCCGGCGGATGCGCTTGGCCCTGTCGATCTCTTGCCGGAAGTTCTTGCGTCCCCACAGCACCGCACCACCAACACCAGCTATGACTGCCAGGAAAATCAGGAATTCCATGCCGCGCTCCTCTCCTTGAACTGCCAGCCTATCGGATGCCGCCGTAGCCCTGCGAGGCCGCAGGGTGGTCCGATCCCCCACTACCGGACGGGTCTGCGGGACCGGGCGGCTTGCGGTTTAAGCGCCAGACGGCGAGGACGATAAGTGCCACCGCAACCAGCGCCAGCATCGCGAAGGCGTAGCTGCGCAGGGCCCACATGATGCTCAGCACCACGCCGACGGCACCCCAAACCACTGGCAGGCGATCGGCTACGACAAGACCCGCCGCAAGCAGCAGCACGTGGGCCACCAGAACATACAGTTGCTGCGCCGTTGTACCGCCAAAGATGGTCGCGAGCGATGTCAACGACAGGATCCCTGCTCCCAGGCATAGCCGCCACAGGCCGTCCCTGCGTTGAACCTTGATGTAGCGCAGCCCTGCCATAACAGCAGCTGCTGCCACGTACCACTGCGTTGTCCAGAACCAGTCCGGCCTGGCCCCGTCCACGAACAGGACCGCCCGTTGCAGTGCGGCAACGGAGGCCAACGCCGCCACTTCGCCGGCAAGCCATTTGCCCCGTGGAACCTCAGCCACCACCAGCACCCCCAGCGCGGACACGAGCCCGAAAGCGGCCAAGGATGTTTCGTCACGCCCCATTCCGACGACGGCCGACAACGCGAGAGCCACAGCCGCCGTGGCAGCCAGGGCCCACTGCCGCCAGAGTTCGCCTCTGATGGCCGGGCCACCAAACACCTTCACGGCGTAAAGGAGCACAGCGGAACCCGCGGCACCCACAAGCCAAGGGGCATAGGCCGTCCAGACGCCGGGCGGCAGGCCCTCCAGCAAACCCCCGACGGCGGGTACCGCACCAAGCAGCACGGACGGAGCCGCCGCTGCATACAGGGCAGGCACGCGTTCCAGGTGCGAGGCCGCAAACAGGACAAGGGCAAGAACAAGGGCCGACAAACCGCTGAGTCCGGGGGAAACAGCCAGGGCCAACAGTCCGCCGGTGACCACCATGGCCAGCGAGGAAACGAACCAGAACCAGCGCGTGAGAATGTCCAGCCCTGCAGTCCCATCCGGTCGGGATGCGATCATGGCCCGGCCGACAACAAGCACCAGAGCCAGTCCCAGCAAAACTACGGGAACCTGGGACTTGTCCAATAGGGGCTGATAGAGCCAGGTGGCCGGCGGGAAGCGCAGCGCCGGACCTGCTGCCAGCACTCCCCCGATGACCGCAACGACCCCAAGGTATGCGCAGAGAATCCCGGGCAAACCCCTCGCACCCAACAAACGCGAAGCCACAGCAGCACACGCCGGGACGATGACCAAGCCGAGCAGGACCACCCAACGGCCACCGCCGTCGTAATCCCCGACGGCCAAGTAGGCCAGCGGCAGGAGGAGTTGGGCACCCAACGTTGCCACGAAGGTGCCACCCTGGAAAGCGATGTCCACGCTGAACGAGCGCAGGAGCAACGTCACTCCGTGCTGCACCAACAGGACCACAGCCAAGGCGATGGTCGCGGCGGTCGTTGAATCCGAGGAGTCGAAGACCACCAATCCCGTGAAAGCCGTGAGCAGTACGCGGGCCCCGATCAGGTACCCGCCGCGAAGAACCCGGTCCCGAACCGTCCATGCCATGAAAGCGCCATAAGCGGCGAAGATGCCCAACAGAACTTCGACGTCCCGGACATTACCGATCCGAAGGAGAAGAAGAAGCGTGCATGCTATTGGGGCGAAGAGCCACGCGCCAGGATGGCGGC
The DNA here is from genome assembly GCF_028736865.1 of Paenarthrobacter sp. AB444. Taxonomy (NCBI): domain Bacteria; kingdom Bacillati; phylum Actinomycetota; class Actinomycetes; order Micrococcales; family Micrococcaceae; genus Paenarthrobacter; species Paenarthrobacter sp. AB444. The sequence continues at coordinate 9,146 of NZ_JAQZBY010000010.1, forward strand.
GCAGGACCACACCGCACAGAATCGCGGCAAGGGCGGTCGCCGCTGCGGCAAGGCCGGGTTGCCAGCTGTTGTGCAGGAAAGGGTGAACCGCCCTGCCGCCCGTTGTGAGGACAATCGTGGCAGCGGCCATCACTCCCAGCACCGCGGCGGCGTCGATCATCGACTCCGCCGGGAACCGGCGCCGGCTGGATCCGCGCAAGGGCAGCGCCAATTGCAAGGCAGCTGCAAACACAAGCACCAAGGGGACCGTCGGCAGCTCGCCCGCCAGAAGGACACGCCAACCATGCTCTGTTGCATCGGCATAGGCTGATGCCGCCAGGAGTGTGCCTGCCGCGCGAGCCACCCACCAATACAGCTGCCGTCGGAAGGAATGGGCAAGCCTCAGGGCAGTTGCGCAGAAGTAGGCGACGGCAACCACAAGAACCAGGTTTCCCAAGCCCACCGAAACGGTCGCCACCGCCAGGGTTCCCGTCAGCAAGGCAGTCGACGGAGCCAGGATTTCGCCCACGGACAGGGTCCATGGAATCGGTCCGGGTTGCACAGTGCGGGCACCGCGGTACAACAACATCCCCGATGCCACCCCCGCACCCAGGACCCACAGCAGCGCGATCGCGACGAGGGTGCGGCCTGGGGTGTCATCAAATACCGGCAGCATGAGAAGTCCCGCCATTGCAGCTGCGCCGAACCCCGCAACGGAAGACTGCGGCGCCAGAACCTGGGTTCCGCTGCGTGCCAGCACCGCATTCACCAACTGCTGCACCGCTGCCGCGGCCACGAACGCCACCACTGAGAAGGCCACCCTGTCCGGGCTGCCTTCGAACAAGGCAGCCACGGCGGCCGGAGCAGCGATCGTCAGGGCGATCCGTCCGACAAGGACAAGCTGCCGGCGATAGTCCGTCCTGACCATCGCCAGCAAGAACCAGAACACCCCAGCAGAGCCCACGAGCACCGTGACAGGCCAGGCACCCAGCAATCCACTGAGCGCCAAGGCCGCTCCAAGGACAGCCGCAGGGGCAAACTCCGCACCGCGGCGCAGCTTGCAGCCCAACACCATCGCACTCAGCATGGTCACTGCCAACGGAAGGTGGACAGGCACGTCAAATGTGCCCAACCCCAGCACAACCGTCAGGACGGCTGAGGAAAGCAACTGCAGAGCCAAGCATGACAAAGCATCGTTCCACCAGAGGCGGGGAGCTAACCTCGCACCGGCGAAGGCCATCCCCATGGCCTGGACACCCAGGCAGATAACCACGGCAAAGAGCACTGTGCTGATATCGGAAGAGATATCCCAAACCAGGCCCGTGAGAGCCAGCGTTAAGGCAAGCCGCGCAGCATAGACATGCTGGACCCTATAGCGCGCCCGCGGGATGGCACCCATGACGGCGAAGTAGCTGCCGCACATCAGCATGACCAGCGCGTACTCCCCCTTTGCCAGAAGGTGCGGAGTCAGCGTTACGGCCAACCCAACCAGTGGAACCACATACGGGTGCAGCATCATCAACGGGCGGACGTACAAAGGTGGCATCCAGCGTGGCCGCAGCAATGCTGCCAGCGTGAGGAGTATGGCAACTCCGATCAGCGCCGTGAAATACCAGACCAACGCCCCGCCAAGGACGGAGACACCAGACCACGCGGTGGAAACTACGAAGCTGAGCGACAGGAAGGCCAGGACCTTGTTGTCCAGCTTTACCGCCGTGTAGGCATACACAGCGGTTCCCAACAGTGACGTGACCAGCCAGGCGGCGGGCCCGCTGTGGAGCGCAAAGTTGTACATTGCCAGCCCGGTGACCGGAATAAGAGCGAGTCCTGTTCCTACGAATGCCGTAGCAGCGGCCCGCAAGCGCGGCACCTTGGCATGAATGATCAGTCCGGACACATAGAACAGGGCCGTGATGAACCAGATCCCCACGAAACGCAACAGCTCGGGGAGGCTGGTCCCTACGAACAATGCCCCCGCGGCAACCAGCAGGAGGCTGGCGACGTAGAGGGTGATATTGATGTTCTGCTGGTCCCGCTTGGCCTTGCGTGCTGCCACCTCCGCCGGTGACTCCCGCGTGACGGGTGGACCCTGCACGGGAATACCGACTGCGGCGGGCGGAAGCGGGGCGGACGGAAGCGGAGCGGACGGAAGCGGAGCCGGCGGTAGTGGGGCTGGCCGTGCAGGTGTTGGCTGAACGGGAGCCGGGCGCATGGGAGTCGGGCGGGCCGGCTGCGTCGGCGGTGGGACACTCCCCTGCCGCTTGGCCTCCGCGTCCCGCCACCCAGCCATATGCCCCGCCAGGAAACCCGCATGGTAGGACTGCGGATCCAGGGTTGCAGAGCCTTCAGCGTTCCTGGGCGGAGTTTTGCGGCCCTGCCTACGGCCCAGGGCGTTACTGACAACTGCAGTTATGGCAAGCAGCATCACAATCAGCAGGGCGTTCACGGCAACTCCTCGGGGCTACTGGCAGTCGGGCATCAGCCAGCTAGAGAGCAAAGCAACGCGGGGTCACTTATGGCCCATAAAGGGTCTCCCAAAGGGCCATAAGTGACCCCGCGTTGCGCTTTTATCCATTCGATAGATAAATGATAGCAAAGAAGAACCCCACCGCAGAAGCGATGGGGTCCTTCCGAGCAATCTACCGGCTATGCCGGGAAATCACCGACCTACAAGCAATGACTACTTGATGATCTTGGTGACACGTCCCGAACCAACGGTGCGGCCGCCTTCACGGATAGCGAAGCCGAGGCCCTCTTCCATAGCGATCGGCTGGATGAGCGCAACGGTCATCTCAGTGTTGTCGCCAGGCATAACCATTTCCGTGCCTTCCGGCAAGGTGATAACGCCGGTTACGTCCGTGGTACGGAAGTAGAACTGCGGGCGGTAGTTGGAGTAGAACGGGTTGTGACGTCCGCCTTCGTCCTTGGACAGGATGTAGACGTTTGCCTCGAAGTCGGTGTGCGGGGTGATGGAACCCGGCTTGACGACAACCTGGCCACGCTCGACATCGTCGCGCTTCAGACCACGGAGCAGGAGGCCACAGTTCTCGCCGGCCCATGCTTCGTCGAGCTGCTTGTGGAACATCTCGATACCGGTAACCGTGGTCTTCTGGACCGGGCGGATGCCGACGATCTCGACCTCGGAGTTGATGGCGAGGGTTCCACGCTCGGCGCGGCCCGTAACAACGGTGCCACGACCGGTGATCGTGAAGACGTCTTCGATCGGCATCAGGAACGGCTTGTCGCGGTCACGTACGGGGTCCGGAACGGACTCGTCGACAGCTGCCATCAGGTCCTGAACGGACTTGACCCAAACCGGGTCGCCTTCCAGAGCCTTGAGGCCGGAAACGCGAACAACCGGAGCCTCATCGCCATCGAAGCCCTGCGAGCTCAGGAGCTCACGAACTTCCATTTCGACGAGGTCGAGGAGTTCTTCGTCATCAACCATGTCGGACTTGTTCAGTGCGACCAGCAGGTAGGGAACACCAACCTGGCGGGCGAGCAGAACGTGCTCACGGGTCTGAGCCATCGGACCATCGGTTGCGGCAACCACGAGGATTGCGCCGTCCATCTGGGCAGCACCGGTGATCATGTTCTTGATGTAGTCAGCGTGACCCGGGGCGTCTACGTGTGCGTAGTGGCGCTTCTCGGTCTGGTACTCCACGTGGGAGATGTTGATGGTAATACCGCGCTGGCGCTCTTCCGGAGCGGAGTCGATCGACGCGAAGTCGCGCTGCTCGTTGAGATCCGGGTACTGGTCGTACAGCACCTTGGAAATGGCGGCAGTCAGCGTCGTCTTACCGTGGTCAACGTGACCAATGGTGCCGATGTTGACGTGCGGCTTAGTCCGCTCGAACTTTGCCTTTGCCACAGGTTCCTCCTAGAACGATTTCAAGTGAAGTGCTCCTCGGCCGCGCTTTTCGCGGCAGAAACTTTAGCAAGTCTACTTGGGGGCTTGGTTTTGATGAAATTGCAGATTCAGGAACCAATGATAGTTCCTCGAGTCTGTTTGCGCAGGGGCCGGGCTGCGGCTCTCGCCACAGCCCCGCCTCATGCGCTTAGATGCCTTCCCGATACCGGAATTGCATCCGTTACCGGGAGATTACTCGCCGCGGGTTTTCTGGATGATCTCGTCGGCTACTGCCTTCGGGACCTCCGCGTAGCTGTTGAACGTCATGGAGTACACAGCGCGACCCTGGGTCTTGGACCGCAGGTCACCGATGTAGCCGAACATGCCGGACAGCGGAACGTGTGCACGAATAACCTTCACACCTGCTGCGTCTTCCATGGACTGCATCTGGCCACGGCGGGCGTTCAGGTCACCAATAACATCACCCATGTATTCCTCAGGTGTGCGGACCTCAACATCCATCAGCGGTTCAAGCAGAACAGGGTTCGCCTTGCGTGCAGCTTCCTTGAAAGCCATACGGCCGGCGATCTTGAACGCCATTTCCGAGGAGTCAACATCGTGGGACGCGCCGTCGATCAGCGTGGCCTTGATGCCGACAACCGGGTAACCGGCCAGGACGCCGTCGTTCAGTGCATCCTGGATACCGGCGTCGACAGACGGGATATATTCGCGCGGAACGCGGCCACCAGTGACCTTGTTCTCGAACTCGTACAGCTCGCCCGAAGCGGTGTCCATCGGTTCGATCGCAATCTGGATCTTTGCGAACTGACCCGAACCACCGGTCTGCTTCTTGTGCGTGTAGTCATGACGCTCTACTGCGCGCTTGATGGTTTCGCGGTAAGCAACCTGCGGCTTGCCGACGTTTGCCTCGACCTTGAATTCGCGGCGCATGCGGTCCACCAGGATGTCCAGGTGGAGCTCGCCCATGCCGGCGATGATGGTCTGGCCCGTGTCTTCGTTGAGGGAGACCTGGAAGGTCGGGTCCTCAGCGGAGAGCTTCTGGATGGCCGTGGAGAGCTTCTCCTGGTCACCCTTGGTGTTGGGCTCGATGGCAACCGAGATCACGGGCTCCGGGAAGCTCATGGACTCGAGGACGATCTGGTTGTTGGCATCGCACAGGGTGTCGCCCGTGGTGGTGTCCTTCAGACCGATGGCTGCGTAGATGTGGCCGGCGGTAGCGCCCTCAACGGGCATTTCCTTGTTGGCGTGCATCTGGAACAGCTTGCCGATACGTTCCTTCTTGCCCTTGGTGGAGTTGACCACCTGGGCGCCGGCCTCAACGTGACCGGAGTACACGCGGACGAAGGTCAGCTGACCGAAGAACGGGTGCGCAGCAATCTTGAAGGCGAGGGCCGAGAACGGCTCGTCAGCAGAAGGCTTACGGGTGAGTTCCTTCTCTTCGTCGCGGGGATCGTGACCGATCATCGGCGGGACGTCGAGCGGGTTCGGCAGGAAGTCGACAACAGCGTCAAGCATCGGCTGGACACCGCGGTTCTTGAAGGCAGAGCCACAGAACACGGGGTACAGCTCGGAGTTGATGGTCATCTTGCGGATGCCGGCCTTGAGTTCCTCAAGGGTGAGTTCTTCACCTTCGAGGTACTTCTCCATGAGTTCTTCGGAAGCCTCGGCCACAGTCTCAACGAGCTGTGCACGGTACTCCTCGGCCTTGGCCTGGAGGTCCGCCGGGATTTCCTGCACTTCGTAGGAAGCGCCCATGGTGACGTCACCCTTTGCGTCGCCAGGCCAAACCAGGGCGCGCATTTCGAGGAGGTCAACCACACCGATGAAGTCGTTCTCGGCACCGATCGGCAGCTGCATGACCAGCGGCTTGGCACCAAGGCGGGAAATGATGGTGTCTACGGTGAAGTAGAAGTCGGCACCCAGCTTGTCCATCTTGTTGACGAAGCAGATACGCGGAACGTTGTACTTGTCAGCCTGGCGCCAAACAGTCTCGGACTGCGGCTCCACGCCTTCCTTGCCGTCGAACACTGCGACTGCGCCGTCGAGGACGCGCAGGGAGCGCTCAACCTCGACCGTGAAGTCCACGTGGCCCGGGGTGTCGATGATGTTGATCTGGTTCTGGTTCCAGAAGCAAGTCACGGCGGCAGACGTGATGGTGATGCCGCGTTCCTTTTCCTGTTCCATCCAGTCGGTCGTCGAGGCGCCGTCGTGCGTCTCGCCGATCTTGTGGTTCACACCCGTGTAGAACAGGATGCGCTCGGTAGTGGTGGTCTTGCCGGCATCGATGTGGGCCATGATGCCGATATTGCGGACCTTGTTAAGGTCGGTAAGCACGTCCTGTGCCACGGGGTCTCCCTTTCGGATGGACTACACGTCCGCCGCCGGCTCGGTGGAGCCGGCGGCGTTCGGGAAGTTTTACCAGCGGTAGTGTGCGAAGGCCTTGTTCGACTCGGCCATCTTGTGGGTGTCTTCGCGACGCTTGACAGCGGCACCGAGACCGTTCGAGGCATCCAGGATTTCGTTCTGGAGGCGCTCGGTCATGGTCTTCTCCCGGCGGGCCTTGGAGTAGCCCACGAGCCAACGCAGAGCGAGGGCGGTGGAGCGGCCCGGCTTGACCTCAACCGGAACCTGGTAGGTGGCGCCACCAACGCGGCGTGAACGCACCTCGAGGGAAGGCTTGACGTTGTCCATGGCCTTCTTGAGGGCGGCAACGGGGTCGCCGCCGGACTTGGCACGTGCACCTTCGAGGGCGCCGTAAACGATGCGCTCTGCGGTGGACTTCTTGCCGTCAACCAGAACCTTGTTGATCAGCTGCGTGACCAACGGGGAGCCGTAAACGGGATCGGAAACTAGCGGCCGCTTCGGGGCCGGACCCTTGCGAGGCATATTACTTCTTCTCCATCTTTGCGCCGTAACGGCTGCGGGCCTGCTTGCGGTTCTTGACACCCTGGGTGTCGAGTGCGCCACGGACAATCTTGTAGCGGACACCCGGGAGGTCCTTCACACGACCACCACGAACGAGCACGATGGAGTGCTCCTGGAGGTTGTGGCCAACACCGGGGATGTAAGCGGTAACTTCCACGCCACCGTTGAGGCGCACACGTGCCACCTTACGAAGAGCCGAGTTCGGCTTCTTGGGGGTGGTGGTGTAAACGCGGGTGCAAACACCGCGACGCATCGGGCTGCCCTTCAGCGCGGGAGCCTTGGTCTTGGAGACCTTCGGCGTGCGGCCCTTGCGGACCAGCTGGTTAATCGTAGGCACTTTCGTGTTCTCCGTTGTTTGATCTCTGCCCCCACACACGGGCGCCAGCCTGTGTAAACGTGGGAACTTTGGCGTTGCTCGTGCAGCCGGCCGAAAACTCCGGTAGGCGTGCAAAAGTGCGGCATTCGTTGCGCATGTTGCCCGCAACCCGGAAACAGGCTCCACCCAGCACCATGAGAACAAAACCAAAATGATGCTGCGGCGGCCTTCATCCACTGCCACACAGAACAATTACCAAAAGTCTAGCACGGCTTGATCTGGAGCCTTAATCGGGTGTATGGAGGACGACGGCGGAACGCAGCTGCCGCCGTCGTCCTCCTCTCCCCCGGCGACCCGGGACGGATCCTGCCGTTAACGAACCGGGCCCCGCACCCACAAAGGAGTACGGGACCCGGTTGTCACTGAAGTGACTACTGCCGAACGGATCAGCGGAAGTCGTTGCCGAGATCGTAGTCATCCAGCGGGATGGCGTGGAACTCGGGAGCGCCGTCGCCACCCAGGGCGTCATAGGAGAAGTCGGTGAAAGCGCTGGGGCCCGTGAACAGGCTTGCCTTTGCTTCTTCCGTCGGCTCCACAGTGACTTCCGTGTAGCGGGGCAGGCCCGTACCGGCCGGGATGAGCTTACCGATGATGACGTTTTCCTTCAGGCCGAGCAGAGGATCGCTCTTGCCTTCCATGGCCGCCTGCGTCAGGACGCGGGTGGTCTCCTGGAAGGAAGCGGCCGACAGCCAGGACTCGGTAGCCAAGGAAGCCTTGGTGATACCCATGAGTTCCGGACGGCCGGAAGCCGGTGCCTTGCCCTCGGATACGACGCGACGGTTCTCGTCCTCAAAGCGGGCGCGCTCTGCCAGCTCACCGGGGAGCAGGTCGGAGTCGCCGGACTCGATGACGGTCACGCGGCGCAGCATCTGGCGGACGATAACCTCGACGTGCTTGTCGTGGATACCAATACCCTGGCTGCGGTACACGCCCTGCACTTCGTCCACGAGGAACTTCTGTGCCGCACGCGGACCCATGATGCGCAGAACCTGCTTCGGGTCCACCGGACCGTTGATCAGCTTCTGGCCGACGCTGACGTGCTCGCCATCTTCGATGAGAAGGCGTGAACGGCGCAGTACCGGGTAGGCGATCTCTTCGGAACCATCGTCCGGAGTGATCACCAAGCGCATCTGGCGCTCGGACTCTTCGATGGTGATGCGGCCGGCTGCTTCAGCAATCGGTGCGACACCCTTCGGAGTACGGGCTTCGAAGAGCTCCTGGATACGGGGCAGACCTTGGGTGATGTCGTCGCCACCACCGGCAGAAACAGCACCACCGGTGTGGAACGTACGCATGGTCAGCTGGGTACCGGGCTCACCGATGGACTGTGCGGCGATGATGCCCACGGCCTCGCCGATGTCCACGGTCTTGCCGGTGGCCAGCGAACGGCCGTAGCACAGTGCACAGGTGCCGACCTTGGACTCACAGGTGAGTACGGAGCGGACCTTGACCTCGGTAATGCCTGCAGCCAGCAGCTGGTCGATGACGACGTCGCCGCAGTCGGTACCGGCCGGAGCCAGGACGTTGCCCTGGGCATCGACGACGTCGACAGCCAGCGTACGTGCGTAGGCGCTGTTCTCGACGTTCTCGTCAAGGACGAGCTCACCGTTGGAATCCGGCACGGCGATCGGGGTGACCAGACCGCGCTCGGTGCCACAGTCCTCTTCACGGACGATGACGTCCTGCGAAACGTCCACCAGACGACGGGTCAGGTAACCCGAGTTGGCGGTACGCAGGGCGGTGTCGGCCAGACCCTTACGGGCACCGTGCGTGGCGATGAAGTATTCCAGCACCGACAGGCCCTCACGGTAGGAGGACTTGATCGGACGCGGGATGATCTCACCCTTCGGGTTGGCCACAAGACCACGGATACCCGCGATCTGGCGGACCTGCATCCAGTTACCACGTGCACCGGAGGACACCATGCGGTTGATGGTGTTCATCGGGGACAGGCTGTCGCGCATCGCCTGGGCGATCTCGTTGGTTGCCTTGTTCCAGATCTCGATCAGTTCCTGGCGACGCTCGTCGTCGTCGATCAGGCCCTTGTCGTACTGGCCCTGGATCTTGGCGGCCATGCCCTCGTAACCGGCAAGGATGCCCGGCTTGGAGGACGGAACCTCGATGTCCGAGATAGCAACCGTGACACCCGAACGGGTGGCCCAGTAGAAGCCGGCGTCCTTCAAGTTGTCCAGCGTTGCCGCCGTAACAACCTTCGGGTAGCGCTCTGCGAGGTCGTTGACGATCCGGGACAGTTCGCCCTTGTCCGCAACAGCCTCAACCCAGGGGTAGTCCTCAGGCAAGGTCTGGTTGAAGATGACCTGGCCGAGGGAGGTTTCGACGAGAGCCGGCTGACCGGGCTCCCAACCTTCCGGGGCTTCCCAACCTGCGAACGGCACGAAGTCGTCCAGGCGGATCTTGACCTGGGAGTTCAGGTGCAGCTCACGGGCGTCGTACGCCATGATCGCTTCCGAAACCGAGGAGAAGATGCGGCCTTCGCCGGCGGAACCGACGCGCTTGGTGGTCAGGTGGTACAGACCGATGATCATATCCTGCGAAGGCAAGGTCACCGGACGGCCATCGGACGGCTTCAGGATGTTGTTCGAGGACAGCATCAGGATGCGTGCTTCGGCCTGGGCTTCCGGGCTCAGCGGCAGGTGGACTGCCATCTGGTCGCCGTCGAAGTCAGCGTTGAAGGCGCCACAAACCAGCGGGTGAAGCTGGATTGCCTTGCCTTCCACAAGCTGCGGTTCGAAGGCCTGGATGCCGAGGCGGTGCAGGGTAGGTGCACGGTTGAGCAGCACCGGGTGTTCGGTGATGATCTCTTCCAGCACGTCCCAGACCTGCGGACGGTAACGCTCGACCATGCGCTTTGCCGACTTGATGTTCTGGGCGTGGTTGAGGTCAACCAGGCGCTTCATCACGAACGGCTTGAAGAGCTCCAGGGCCATCTGCTTGGGCAGACCACACTGGTGCAGCTTCAGCTGCGGGCCGACAACGATGACCGAACGGCCGGAGTAGTCAACGCGCTTGCCGAGCAGGTTCTGGCGGAAACGACCCTGCTTGCCCTTGAGCATGTCGCTCAGGGACTTCAGCGGACGGTTGCCCGGACCCGTGACGGGGCGGCCACGACGACCGTTGTCGAAGAGGCTGTCAACAGCTTCCTGAAGCATGCGCTTCTCGTTGTTGACGATGATCTCCGGAGCACCGAGGTCAAGCAGGCGCTTGAGGCGGTTGTTGCGGTTGATCACACGACGGTAGAGGTCGTTGAGGTCGGAGGTCGCGAAGCGGCCACCATCGAGCTGGACCATCGGGCGCAGTTCCGGCGGGATCACCGGGACGGCGTCGAGGACCATGCCCAGCGGGCTGTTGTTGGTGGTCAGGAATGCGTTGACAACCTTCAGGCGCTTCAGGGCACGCGTCTTGCGCTGGCCCTTGCCGTTCTGGATGGTGTCGCGCAGGGCCTCGGCCTCAGCCTGCATGTCGAAGGTTTCGAGGCGCTTCTTGATGGCCTCGGCACCCATGGAGCCCTCGAAGTACAGACCGTAGCGGTCGCGCAGTTCGCGGTAAAGGCCTTCGTCACCTTCAAGGTCAGCGACCTTGAGGTTCTTGAAGCGGTCCCAGACCTGCTCGAGGCGCTCGATGTCGGCGTCGGCACGCTTGCGGACGTTCGCCATCTGGCGGTCTGCGGAGTCGCGGGCCTTCTTCTTGTCGGCAGCCTTGGCACCTTCGCCTTCAAGACGGGCAAGCTCGTCTTCAAGGTCGCGGGCGATCGTGGCGATGTCGCTGTCGCGGTTGTCGATCATCTGCTTCTTCTCGAGGTCGTGCTCAACCTGGAGGTTCGGCAGTTCAGCGTGACGGCTTTCGGTGTCAACGCTGGTGATCATGTAGGCAGCGAAGTAGATGACCTTCTCAAGGTCCTTCGGTGCCAGGTCCAAAAGGTAGCCCAAGCGCGAAGGAACGCCCTTGAAGTACCAGATGTGGGTTACAGGCGCAGCCAGCTCGATGTGGCCCATGCGCTCACGGCGCACCTTGGCGCGGGTGACTTCAACGCCACAACGCTCGCAAATGATGCCCTTGAAGCGCACGCGCTTGTACTTGCCGCAGTAGCATTCCCAGTCGCGGGACGGGCCGAAGATCTTCTCGCAGAAGAGGCCGTCCTTCTCGGGCTTGAGCGTGCGGTAGTTGATGGTTTCCGGCTTCTTGACCTCACCGTAAGACCAGCCACGGATGTCTTCCGCGGTGGCGAGGCCGATCTGCATGAGGCCGAAGGAGGATTCGCTGGACATATGGTCCCTGTTCTCTCTTGTTCTCTAAATTCTGAAGTCTTGGTTACGGGAAGAGGGAGCTGATCCGGCGGACAGTGGTTGAGCACCGCCCGCCGGAACCGCTGCTAGACCTCTTCTACGGAACTGGGCTCTGCGCGGGACAGATCGATACCCAGTTCTTCCGCAGCCGTGAAGACTGCGTCATCAGAGTCACGCATCTCGATGGTGGTTCCGTCCGTGGAAAGAACTTCCACGTTCAGGCACAACGACTGCATTTCCTTGATCAAGACCTTGAAGGACTCGGGAACGCCAGGCTCAGGGATGTTTTCGCCCTTGACGATGGCTTCGTAGACCTTCACACGACCATGGATGTCATCGGACTTGATCGTGAGGAGTTCCTGAAGCGTGTAGGCGGCACCATAGGCTTCGAGCGCCCACACTTCCATTTCACCGAAGCGCTGGCCACCGAACTGTGCCTTACCACCCAGCGGCTGCTGCGTGATCATGGAGTACGGGCCGGTGGAGCGGGCGTGGATCTTGTCGTCCACCAGATGGTGGAGCTTCAGGATGTACATGTAACCGACGGAGATCGGGTCCGGGAACGGCTCGCCGGAGCGGCCGTCGAACAGACGGGTCTTGCCGGAGGAGTCGATCAGGCGGTCGCCATCGCGGGTCACGTTGGTGGAGTCAAGCAGGCCGGTGATTTCTTCTTCACGGGCGCCATCGAACACCGGGGTGGCAACGGTGGTCTGGCCGGTTTCACGGGGCAAATTCGGGAGGTTCTTGACCCACTCCGGCTCGCCTTCGATCTTCCAACCGGTCTTGGCAACCCAACCGAGGTGGGTTTCCAGAACCTGGCCAACGTTCATTCGACCCGGAACACCAAGCGGGTTCAGGACGATGTCCACCGGGGTACCGTCTGCAAGGAAGGGCATGTCCTCGACCGGAAGGATCTTGGAGATAACACCCTTGTTGCCGTGACGGCCGGCGAGCTTGTCGCCGTCGGTGATCTTGCGCTTGGCTGCAACGTAGACGCGGACCAGCTGGTTCACGCCCGGGGGCAGTTCGTCGTCGTTGTCGCGGTCGAAGACGCGCACGCCGATGACCGTACCCGACTCGCCGTGGGGCACCTTCAGGGAGGTGTCGCGGACTTCGCGTGACTTCTCACCGAAGATTGCGCGCAGAAGGCGTTCTTCCGGGGTCAGTTCGGTTTCACCCTTGGGGGTGACCTTGCCTACCAGGATGTCGCCTGCTTCAACCTCGGCACCGATGTGGATGATGCCGCGCTCGTCCAGGCCTGCCAGGACTTCCTCGGACACGTTGGGGATGTCACGGGTGATTTCCTCGGCACCAAGCTTGGTGTCGCGGGCATCGATTTCGTGCTCCTCGATGTGGATGGAGGAAAGAACGTCCTCGGCAACAATGCGCTGCGAAAGGATGATGGCGTCCTCGAAGTTGTGGCCTTCCCATGACATGAATGCCACGAGCAGGTTCTTGCCGAGGGCGAGCTCACCCTGGTCCGTTGCCGGACCGTCAGCGATGATGCCGCCAACCTCCAGGCGCTGGCCTTCGTTGACCAGGACACGGTGGTTGTAGCAGTTGCCCTGGTTGGAACGGGCGAACTTGTTGATGCGGTAGTTGGTCTCGGTACCGTCGTCGTTGATCATGACAACGAGCTCGGCGGAAACCTCGGTGACCACACCTGCCTTCTTCGCGATGACAACGTCACCGGCGTCGACGGCTGCTGCGCGCTCCATGCCGGTGCCCACGAAAGGAGCCTCGGAACGGACCAGCGGCACGGCCTGGCGCTGCATGTTGGCACCCATGAGTGCACGGTTTGCATCGTCATGCTCGAGGAACGGGATCAGCGCGGTTGCAACAGACACCATCTGGCGCGGGGAAACGTCCATGAACTGGACATCTGCAGCGGGCACCAGAACGGGCTCGCCTCCACCACCACGGGCACGGACAAGGACGGTCTCCTCGGAGAACTTCTTGTCAGCATCCAGCGGAGCGTTGGCCTGTGCGATCAGGACTTCGGCTTCGTCATCTGCCGTCAGGTATTCGACGTCGTCGGAGACAACACCGTTGGACACCTTGCGGTACGGGGTCTCGATGAAGCCGAACGGGTTGATGCGACCGTAGGAAGCCAGCGAACCGATCAGACCGATGTTCGGACCTTCAGGGGTTTCGATGGGGCACATACGTCCGTAGTGGGACGGGTGAACGTCTCGAACTTCCATGCCGGCGCGGTCACGGGACAGACCACCCGGGCCAAGTGCCGACAGACGGCGCTTGTGGGTCAGACCCGAGAGCGGGTTGTTCTGGTCCATGAACTGGGACAGCTGGGACGTTCCGAAGAACTCCTTGATCGCTGCCACAACGGGACGGATGTTGATCAGCGTCTGCGGCGTAATGGCCTCGACGTCCTGCGTGGTCATGCGTTCGCGGACGACGCGTTCCATGCGGGACAGACCGGTGCGGACCTGGTTCTCGATCAGTTCGCCCACGGCGCGGATGCGACGGTTGCCGAAGTGGTCGATGTCATCGATGTCGACGCGGAGCTCGTGGTCTTCGCCGTCGCGCTTGCCCATGATGGTCTTCTCGCCGGCGTGGAGCGCAACGAGGAACTTGATCATGGCAACGATGTCTTCAACGTGCAGGACCGATGCTTCCTTGTCCCCAAGGGAGCGGTCGATGCCAAGCTTACGGTTGATCTTGTAACGGCCAACCTTGGCAAGATCGTAGCGCTTGGGGTTGAAGTACAGGTTGTCCAGCAGGGACTGGGCAGCCTCGACTGTGGGCGGCTCGCCCGGACGCAGCTTGCGGTAGATGTCCAGAAGCGCGTCTTCGCGGGTCTCGGTGGCGTCCTTCTCCAGCGTCGCGCGCATGGAGTCGTACTGGCCGAACTCTTCCAGGATCTGGCCTTCGGTCCAGCCGAGGGCCTTCAGGAGAACCGTTACCGACTGCTTGCGCTTGCGGTCAAGGCGGACACCGACCTGGTCGCGCTTGTCGATTTCGAGCTCGAACCAAGCACCACGGGACGGGATGATCTTCGCGGTGAAGATGTCCTTGTCACTGGTCTTGTCAGCGGCGCGCTCGAAGTAGGCGCCCGGGGAACGGACCAGCTGGGAAACAACAACACGCTCGGTGCCGTTGACGACGAACGTACCCTTCTCAGTCATGAGGGGGAAGTCGCCCATGAACACGGTCTGCTGCTTGATTTCGCCCGTGTTGTTGTTCATGAACTCGGCCTTGACGTACAGCGGGGCCGAGTAGGTGGCGTCACGGTCTTTGCATTCGGCCATGGTGTACTTCGGATCAGCGAACTCCGGCTCGGAGAAGCTCAGGGACATGGTGCCCTGGAAGTCCTCGATAGGGGAGATCTCTTCGAAGATGTCGGCAAGTCCGGAGGTGGTGGCGACGCTGAGGTCGCCCTCCTCGACAGCCTTCGCTACCCGCGCCTGCCAGCGTTCGTTTCCGACGAGCCAGTCAAAGCTGTCCGTCTGCAGGGCGAGAAGATTCGGAACATCAAGGGGTTCGTGAATCTTTGCGAATGAGAGGCGACGGGTGGCACCATCGGTGCTTGCCGTGTTAGCGGTTTCGTTATTAGAGGTGCTCGAGGCGACCAAGAGGGATCCTTCCACAGACCTTCAGGCGTTTTCAGATCTCCCCCGTTTGCATTCCGCAGAGTGCTCTGCAGGATACTTAATCCGGTTCCGCTATATGACCCGGACCCAGCCCGTCCATGGCTGTGCGCGTTGAGTAACGGCACGTCAATGGCGCAGCTGAGAGGTAAAGCCCACCGCTATATGAAGGCTGAAGGTTAACAGGGAAGACGCAAATATCTACGATACGGCAAAGCAGCCTTCCTGTCTACCCCAGATTGCCCGTGATTGCAAGCACCGTTGCCGCAGGCACCCAAGCGAGGAAGCCCGCACCGGACGGAATGACCAGAGCTCCCCCGCCGTTTAATGGTTAGGCTGGCGCACACACCGCGATAGCCTTGCTACACCACTCCCGGACCGGAAGAGAGACCATGAGCAACTCCGCCGACGACAACGATGTCGTCATTCTTGCCGCTTCCCGCACTCCGCAGGGCCGCCTCAACGGACAATTGGCGGGCTTGACCGCCGTCGAACTCGGCGCTCACGCCATTGGCGCCGCGTTGTCGGCAAGCGGGGTGAAAGCCGAACAAGTCGATGCCGTCATCATGGGGCAAGTCCTCCAGGCCGGCGCCGGACAGAACCCGGCGCGCCAGAGTGCAATCGCCGCGGGCGTGGGCTGGAACATCCCCGCTGTGACCATCAACAAGGTCTGCCTCTCCGGCCTGACGGCAGTCATCGACGCTGCCCGTTTGATCCGCAGCGGAGATGCCACCGTGGTGGTGGCCGGCGGGCAGGAATCGATGACCCGCGCGCCGCACTTGCTGCCTGGATCCCGCCAAGGCTGGACCTACGGATCCATCCAGGCACTGGACGTTGCCGCCCATGACGGCCTTACGGACGCTTTCGACGGGCAGTCCATGGGTTTGTCCACGGAAACCAAGAACGTCACCCTCGGCATCGACCGCAAGGCCCAGGACGAAGTAGCGGCTGCTTCGCACCAGCGTGCCGCTGCGGCGATCGCCGACGGAATTTTCGACGTCGAAATCGCCCCTGTCCAGGTCAAGCAGCGCAAGGGTGACCCGCTGGTCCTCAGCACCGACGAAGGCGTCCGCCCGAACACCACGGTGGAGACCCTCGCGCCGTTGAAGGCTGCTTTCGCAACGGACGGCACCATCACCGCGGGCAACTCTTCTCCCCTGTCCGACGGCGCCTCCGCACTTGTTCTGACGAGCCGCCGCTTCGCCCGCGACAATGGGTTGAGTTATCTGGCGGTGGTGGGAAAGCCGGGCCAAGTCGCCGGACCGGACAACTCGCTGCACTCCCAGCCTTCCAACGCGATCTCGCAGGCGTTGAAGCGCGCCGGATGGACTGTCGAGGATCTGGACTTCATCGAGATCAACGAAGCATTCGGCTCCGTTGCCGTGCAGTCGCTCAAGGACCTGAACTATCCGCTGGAGAAGTGCAACGTCCACGGTGGTGCCATCGCGCTGGGGCATCCCATCGGAGCTTCCGGCGCCCGGCTCGCGCTGCACGCCGCCCACGAGCTCAACCGCCGGGGCACGGGCAAAGCCGCGGTTTCCCTGTGCGGTGGCGGGGGCCAGGGCGAAGCTCTTCTGCTGTACCGCGACTGATGGCGGGCAATGTGGCCGGCGGGGCCGAACGTTTCCTTGCTGATGCCGCCGCGCGCGGGCTGGACGTCGACGTCGTCGAGCGTCCGGCTGCGCGCAGCCTGGAAGAGGCGGCCGGCATCCTGGGCATTTCGCCTGCGGACATTGTGAAGTCCTTGGTGGTGAAGCACCGTGACGGGACGTTCTTGTTCGCACTGATTCCGGGTGACCGCCAGATCTCCTGGCCCAAACTGCGGGCTCTGGTGGGCGTGAACAAGCTGTCCCTGCCGCCTGCGGACGTGGCCTTGGATGCCACAGGATATGAACGCGGAACCATCACTCCGCTGGGCAGCACGACGGCGTGGCCGGTCTATGCCGACGCCAGCATTGTGGGCCGACGCATCTCCATGGGCGCGGGGGCTCACGGGCGCAGTGCCTTCGTCGATGCCGACGCCCTGACCGCAGCCCTGGGCGCCGTGGTGGCGGACATCAGCGACCCGTCTTAAAGCAACGCGGGGTCACTTATGGCCCATAATCCCCTCCGGGATGGGCCATAAGTGACCCCGCGTTGCTGTTAAACGCAGGAAGCCCCGCCCGTTCCTTTGATTGGAACGGGCGGGGCTTCCACAAGCAAGACGAGTTACTTGAGGGTAACCGTTGCGCCAGCTTCTTCGAGCTGAGCCTTTGCCTTCTCGGCAGCTTCCTTGTTGGCGCCTTCGAGAACAGCCTTCGGTGCGCTGTCAACCAGGTCCTTGGCTTCCTTGAGGCCGAGGGAGGTGATGGCGCGAACTTCCTTGATCACTGCGATCTTCTTGTCGCCAGCAGATTCGAGGATGACGTCGAAGTCGGTCTTCTCTTCAGCAGCTTCAGCGGCACCGCCGGCAGCGGGGCCAGCAACTGCAACAGCAGCAGCCGTAACTTCGAAGGTCTCTTCGAAGAGCTTGACGAACTCGGAGAGCTCGATGATGGTCAGTTCCTTGAAAGCTTCAATGAGCTCTTCGTTGCTGAGCTTCGCCATGGTGGCGTCCTTCCATTAGGTGGCACACGTCCGGATCATGCCGCTCCGTGCACCGGAGTTTGTTTGGGGGGAGAACTTAGTTCTCTTCGGTTGCAGCTTCGGCAGCGGCCGGTGCTTCTTCAGCAGCCGGAGCTTCCTCGGTTGCAGCCTCTTCAGCCGGGGCTTCTTCAGCGGCCGGTGCAGGTGCGCCGCCCTCTTCTTCAAGCTTGAGGCGCAGAGCGTCGATGATGCGTGCAGCAGCAGATGCGGGAGCCTTGAGGACACCAGCAACGCGTGCGAGCTGCAGTTCGCGGGACTCGAGGGCTGCCAGTGCGGCAACTCCTGCTGCGTCCAGTGCCTTGCCTTCGAAGACGCCGGTCTTGATAACCAGCTGCTTGTTGGCCTTGGCAAAGTCCGTCAGGCTCTTGGCAGCAGCAACAGCGTCACCCTTGATGAAGGCGATTGCAGTAGGGCCGGCGAGCTGATCGTTGAATGCTTCAACTCCAGCTTCCTTGGCTGCAATGGCGCTCAGGGTGTTCTTGACGACCGAGAACTTGGTGTCCTGGCCGAGCGCAACACGCAGTTCCTTGAGCTGTGCAACAGTGAGCCCGCGGTATTCGGTCAGGACAGCCGCGTTCGATTCCTTGAAATCGTTGGTGATCTCCGCAACGGCGGAAACCTTGCTAGGCGTTGTCATAACCCTCCTTCCGGGGAATAAAGCCGGTCTTCCGGGTCCCCGCTCACGAGAGCTAAAAACTAAAAACGCCCCGCGCAGATGCACGGGGCTTGGCTCAACACAGATGTACCGTGGAGACTCGCTTCGTTCACCTGCGCCGGCCGCCCTATGTTCAGGGTCCTTCGTCAAGGAATTCACTTGGTTCTCAGGGGCGTAGCTGCAGAATTGAGCTGTGCTCGAAAGAGTGGATTCCCATCAACCGACGGTCTTTGGTACTTCAAGATTACGGGACAGCCTTCAGCAAACCAAATCGAGGCTGCCTACTCAGACACCGTTGGTCCCTTGTCCCGGCCCGGAAGCTCCTTTTGCCACAATCCGGTGACGCCCGCCGTCGTAAATCCCAGCTGCTTGTTCACTGTCAGTAGGTAGCGGTTTTCCGGTGCGTTCCAGGTATAGATCACGCGGGCGTCGGGAAATTGCTCGCTGAGCCTTTCCATGTTGGCCACCTTGATAAGCAAGCCCAGCTTGTTTCCGCGGTGCTCCTGGAGGACCAGGGTGTCGTCCTGGAACACGACGTCCTGGCGGTGCGCCAGCACACTGATGGTGGTCAGGCCCACCAGCTTGCCGCTGTCCACATGCTCGACGGCGGTGACCACCGTGCGTCGTCCCTGCGCCAAGGCGGCGTCCTCGGTTTCCCGCAGAACTGCTGTGTCGAAAACCATTCCGCTTGCTTCAACCTCGGGAGCGTCATCCTCGGCATCGTCGCGGACAACCTCGCCGGCTGCATTCTCCAACGCGGCAACCGCTTCCAGCCACGGCTCGGGGCAACGGTCGGTCCAGTGGTGGAGGACGTAGCGGCCGGCGTTGGCTTCCTCCGCCTCGAGCTGGAGGTCGGCCACGAGCTGGGAATCCAAGGGCAGGATGCAGGAACTGAACTGTTCAATGTGCTGGAGGGTGTAGCCGGCCTTCTTGGCGAAATCCGTCTCACGGCTGCTGACGGGGACGAAGCCTGCGCCGCTGCCAGGAATCATCTGATCCTCGGGCACCTCCGTCAGCGACGTTGCCGGGTGGTTGGTGTCCACCAGGACCATGGTCCTGCCCTCGGCGCGGGCCAACTGTTCGGCGGCCTCCAGCAACTGCCTTCCGACTCCCTGTCCTTGGTACTCAGGAAGGATGTCCAGGGTGAATTCGGCCAGATCCATGTTGTCGGCCAGGGGCAGTGCAATGTCCACTACTCCCACGATCACGCCATCGACCTTGGCTACCAGGATGATCTGGCGTTCATAGGGATCCGAAAATTCCAGCAGCTTTTCCAAGGGGGTGTAGGCGAGGTCATCGCTCCCCCATGTTTCCATGCGCACCCGGCGCCCGACTTCCACGGCGTCAAGGAAATCGGCAGCCTCGGGGCTTTCCAGGGAGTCAGGCACCCACAGCTGCGCGACCTGAACGGTACCCGCCTCTTCTACAGTCATCCCAGCCGTTTCTGCCATTCGCCTTCAAAGCCGGACGGCTTGAATCCAAGGGCGATATTTATGGCCAGCATATGCTGGTTTTCGACGGCGTTCCATGTCATCACCGACGTGGCGTCCGGCCAGAGTTCTTTCGCGCGGCGCAGATTGTCCACTTTCACGAGCATCCCCAGACGGTGTCCGCGGTGCCCCGGCGCCACCAGGGTGTCTTCCTGGTAGATCACTGACGGAGCCTCTTCCCGGTGGGTCAGGACCGTATAGGCAGCCAACTCTCCTGTGTCATCCCGGCGGGCAACGCACACTGACGTGTCCACGCTGCCCGCACGCCACGTCGATTCCTCCTGGCGGACCCGGGTGACGTCCCATTCCTCGCCTTCCCATCCCAACCCGGCGAGGGGAACCTCAGTGCTCATGAGGCTCTTGAGGCGGGCGAAGGACTCCACAAGCTGGTCTGGACAGCGCTCCCGCCAGCCGAGGACACTGTAGCCGTCCGAACTCTTCAGCGTGTCCGCCTCAAGGTCCCGGAGCAGCGTCTCGGGAACGGGAAAGGCCAACGTGCTGTTCGTTTCCACCTGTTCAAGCGAATACCCGTGACGAAGCGCGAAGCTTGTTGACGCTGCGGCCAACGGCACGCCGCCCGAACCGGATTTCGCCTGCAGCAACTCAACACCGGCCTCCACAGGAGCTAGCGGCTCGCCACAATAGGCGTCGAAGGAAACCCTCCCCCGCTTGACAGCCTGCTCCTCCACAACGGCCAGTATCCGCGAACCAAAGCCGCGCCGCCGGAAGCCGGCGTCAACCAGCACGTCCACACCCGCCGTCGTCGTATTTTCACTGAGGGGAAGCGTCAGCGTGCCGCTGCCAACTACGGCACCGTCCAGGCAGGCCAGGAACACCTGGCGTTCTTCGTAGTCATTGCCCTGCCAGAACTGGATGGCCTCGGCGAGCGTGGCACAGCGGTCGAGGTTGCCCCACAGTTCAAATGCGTGGGCCCTCTGCAGCTGATGAAAGGCAAGGAAGTCGGCGGCATCCGCTGAGTCAGGACCCGCCGGGACACGGATCCGCTCCACGCTCAGCCCGGCAGTCACGGAAGTGTTCGACGACGTCACGAACCACAGCCTACGGCCCGCCTCTGCCTGCGAACAGGCCAGCACACGAAAAAGGACCGCCCGGCAAAGCCGGACGGTCCTTTTCAGGGCAGTGCTCTGCGAAGCTTACGCTTCGGTGAGAACCTTGGTGACGTTCGGGTCAACGGTGATGCCCGGGCCGAACGTGGTGGCAACGGTAGCCTTCTGGATGTAGCGGCCCTTGGAAGCGGACGGCTTCAAACGAAGCACCTCTTCCAGTGCAGCTGCGTAGTTCTCAGCCAGCTTGGTGGCGTCGAAGGACACCTTGCCGATGATGAAGTGAAGGTTGGAGTGCTTGTCGACGCGGAAGTCGATCTTGCCACCCTTGATGTCGTTGACAGCCTTGGTGACATCCGGGGTAACCGTGCCGGTCTTCGGGTTCGGCATGAGGTTACGCGGGCCGAGGACCTTACCGAGGCGGCCAACCTTGCCCATGAGGTCAGGGGTGGCAACGGCTGCGTCGAAGTCGGTCCAGCCGCCTGCGATCTTTTCGATCAGGTCATCGGAACCAACGAAGTCGGCGCCGGCTGCGATTGCTGCCTCGGCCTTGTCACCGGTTGCGAAAACCAGGACACGGGCAGTCTTGCCGGTGCCGTGGGGGAGGTTGACCGTGCCGCGGACCATCTGGTCAGCCTTGCGGGGGTCAACGCCGAGGCGGAAAGCGACCTCAACCGTTGCGTCGAACTTGGACGGGTTGATTTCCTTTGCCAGGCTGATGGCCTCGAACGGGGCGTAGACCTTGTCTGCCTCGATCTTGGCTACGGCTGCCTCATATGCTTTGCTGCGCTTTGCCATGCTGCTTGTTTCTCCTTGTGCAGTTGTGGTCTGCGGACCGCGCTGGGCCCTGCCACAGTCGTGGATCCGGCAAGGATCCTGCGACATTTCAATGTTTCAGGTGCCGGTTGCCCGGCGGGTGAAGGCCCCAATTGGCCCTCGGGCGGTATTAGCCCTCTACGGTGATGCCCATGGAGCGGGCGGTACCGGCGATGATCTTGGCAGCAGCCGCGACATCGTTGGCGTTGAGGTCTTCCATCTTGGTGGTGGCGATTTCCTCAACCTGTGCCTGGGTCAGCTTCGCAACCTTTACGGTGTGCGGCGTGGCCGAGCCCTTGGCAA
Organism: Paenarthrobacter sp. AB444; assembly: GCF_028736865.1. Taxonomy (NCBI): domain Bacteria; kingdom Bacillati; phylum Actinomycetota; class Actinomycetes; order Micrococcales; family Micrococcaceae; genus Paenarthrobacter; species Paenarthrobacter sp. AB444. The sequence continues at coordinate 31,162 of NZ_JAQZBY010000010.1, forward strand.
CGCCTGCAGCCTTCTTGATGAGCTCTGCAGCCGGCGGGGTCTTGGTGATGAAGGTGAAGGAACGGTCTTCGTAGACCGTGATTTCCACCGGGATAACGTTTCCGCGCTGGGATTCCGTTGCAGCGTTGTACGCCTTGCAGAATTCCATGATGTTGACACCGTGCTGGCCAAGCGCAGGACCGATCGGCGGAGCCGGGTTAGCGGCACCTGCCTGGATCTGCAGCTTGATGAGGCCGGTGACCTTCTTCTTGGGAGCCAATGTAGGGTCCTTCTCTCAATAGCTTCCTGGGGCACAGGAGCGCGTCCCAGGTTGGTGGCCGCCATGGCGAGGCGGCCGGCCGCTTCCGTACCGCTAAGCAGGCGGCAGGGAGCGAAATCTTGGAATCAGCTAGATCTTGGTGACCTGGTTGAATGCGAGCGTCACGGGGGTTTCGCGCTCGAAGATCGAGACCAGAACCACCAGGGTCTGGGACTCGGGCTTGATCTCGGAGATCGTTGCCGGCAAGGTCTCGAACGGACCTTCCTTGACGATGACCGACTCGCCGACCTCGAAGTCGACGGCCACGGGAGCCTGGTTCTGCTTGTTGACCGGCTTGCCCTGCTCTGCCTGCTCTTCTTCGAAGACCGGGGCGAGCATGGAGAAGACCTCGTCAAGGCGCAGCGGAACCGGGTTGTGGGCGTTGCCCACGAAGCCGGTGACACCGGGAGTGTGACGGACGGCGCCCCAGGAGGCGTCGGTCAGGTCCATGCGGACCAGCACGTAACCGGGAATGCGAACGCGGTTGATGACCTTGCGCTGCGCGTTCTTGATCTCGACGACCTCTTCCATCGGCACCTGGATCTCGAAGATGTAATCTTCCATGTCCAGGGTCTGGATGCGGGTCTCAAGGTTGGCCTTGACGCGGTTTTCGTAACCGGCGTAGGAGTGGATGACGTACCAGTCACCTTCCTGGCGGCGCAGCTTGGCCTTGAATTCCTCGGCAGGATCAGCCGGCGCTGCAGCAGCAGCGGCGGCGAGCTGATCGCCGTCGGACTCTTCATCAGACTCTTCGTCAACGTCCGCCTCGAAGTCCTCTTCGGAATCGTCGGCGTCGACGTCGGCAGATTCGGGCGCAGCGGAATCAACCTCGGACTCTTCTGCGGCCTCAGCCGCAGTGCCCTCGGATTCTTCCAGCTCAGTCTCGTTTACCTCGAGCTCCTGCTCAGACACTTGGTCTCCTGCTTCCTCATTGCCTAACATGCCTATTTAAATGGCTCAATTCCGCAAACCCCGCGAAATTCCCGGAGTATCAAGGAATTCCACACAGTTTGCGGACAGATCCGCTTAGCGGTCCGTGGCGCCTGACCCACCGAAGACCCAGCTGACTCCCGTGCCGAAGGCGAGGTCCAACAGGGTGACAATGACCATCATGATGACCACGAACACCAGCACCACGAGCGTGTAATTGATCAGTTCCTTGCGGGTGGGTGCAACGACCTTCTTCAGTTCGCCGATGATCTGGCGTACGAAGAGTGCAATACGGGCGAAGAAGCCGCGTTCGGCTTTCTTGGCGGGACGGCCCTTCGAGCTGCTGGCAGCTGTTTCGGTCACCTGGTCCTCACTCACCTTGCAAAGTCGTTGACCCGACTCTGATCAGAGCCATGGTTGCTGCGCGTGTTCCGGCGTTTCCGCCGGAACAGCTTGCGCAGGGCAGACAGGACTCGAACCTGCAACCTGCGGTTTTGGAGACCGCTGCGCTACCAATTGCGCCACTACCCTATGGATCGAATCCATGTTTCAGGCCGCACTTCAGCCTGCGATGCTTTTCAACACCGGTGAACCAGTCTACGCAAGAAATTCGCGATAGTCGAACCGGCTCGATTCCGGGGCTCCCACTCCCCTTTTAGGCCTGTGACCAGCACCATCAGTCACAAAGCCGGGTGGGCACGCGGGAGCTCCGCAGAACAGCATAAGGTAGTTTACGTCGAATCCCATCATCCAGCCCACGAGCTGCCTGCGAAGAACGGTACATAGATGTCTGCCGGAACAACTGCCGCCCGCATTTCACAGCGAATCTCCGCCATTGCCGAGTCCGCCACCCTTGCCGTTGACGCCAAGGCCAAGGCACTGAAGGCCGCGGGTCGTCCCGTGATTGGTTTCGGTGCCGGCGAACCCGACTTCCCCACCCCCGACTACATCGTCCAGGCCGCCATTGAGGCAGCCGGCCAGCCGAAGTACCACCGCTATTCCCCTGCGGGCGGTCTGCCGGAACTGAAGAAGGCCATCGCCGACAAGACCCTGCGTGACTCGGGCTACAAAGTTGATCCTTCCCAGGTCCTGGTGACCAACGGCGGCAAGCAGGCCGTCTACAACACCTTCGCCACGCTGGTGGATCCGGGCGACGAGGTCATCATTCCCACCCCGTTCTGGACCACCTACCCTGAGGCCATCCGCCTCGCAGGTGGCGTTCCCGTCGAGGTTTTCGCCGGACCCGAGCAGGGTTACCTGGTTACTGTGGACCAGCTTGAAGCCGCAGTAACGGACAAGACCAAGATCCTGCTGTTCGTCTCCCCCTCCAACCCGACGGGCGCTGTGTACAGCCCGGAGCAGGTTGCCGAGATTGGCAAGTGGGCCGCGGCCAAGGGCCTGTGGGTAGTTACCGACGAGATCTACGAGCACCTGACCTACGACGGCGTCGAGTTCACCTCCATCGCCACGGCAGCCCCGGAGCTTGGGGACAAGGTTGTCATCCTCAACGGTGTCGCCAAGACCTACGCCATGACGGGCTGGCGCGTGGGATGGATGATCGGCCCGGCCGACGTCATCAAGGCCGCCACCAACCTGCAGTCGCACGCGACGTCGAACGTCTCCAACATCATGCAGGTTGCTGCCGCCGCTGCCCTCACCGGCCCGCTGACCGCCGTCGACGAAATGAAGGTTGCCTTCGACCGCCGCCGCAAGGCGATTGTCGCCGGACTCAACGCGATTGACGGTGTTGAATGCCCGACGCCGACCGGCGCCTTCTACGTGTACGCGGACGTCCGCGGACTGCTGGGCAAGGAATTCGAGACCTCCAATGGTCCCGTCCGACCGACCACTTCAGCTGAACTCGCGGCCCTGATCCTCGATGAGGTTGAGGTAGCTGTCGTTCCGGGCGAGGCGTTTGGACCCTCCGGCTATGTGCGGCTTTCCTACGCCCTCGGCGACGACGACCTCGCCGAAGGCGTCCGCCGGATCCAGGAATTCCTGGGCAAGGCCAAGTAGCGCCTTCACTTTTGGCGGCAAACAGCCCCCAGCCAACCGAGACAGGTTGGCTGGGGGCTGACTTGTTCTTCCAACCCGTGAGCAATCCTCACCCGGAAGCGACGCCGTCAGCCATGTGCCGCCGTCGGGCGTGCCGCCCAACCACGCGGGATGTGAGCGAGCGTGCCGCCCAACCACGCGGGATGTGAGCGAGCGTGCCGCCCAACCACGCGGGATGTGAGCGAGGGTCAGAGGAGGCGGCGCTCGGCCGCCCACTTGGTCAGTTCGTGGCGGCTGGAGAGCTGGAGCTTCCGAAGGACGGCTGACACGTGTGTTTCCACGGTCTTGATGGAGATGAAGAGCTCCTTGGCAACTTCCTTGTAGCTGTAGCCCCGCGCGATGAGCCGCATGACCTCGAGTTCCCGGGCGGACAGCTTGTCCAGTTCGTCGTCTGCGATGTCCGCAGGGGCGGTGCCAAAGGCATCCAGGACGAACCCCGCGAGCCGGGGCGAGAAGACGGCATCGCCATCGGCCACGCGGATGACGGCATCGGAAATTTCCTTGCCCGAGATGGTTTTGGTGACGTAGCCGCGGGCACCGGCCCGGATCACCGAAACCACATCCTCTGCGGCGTCGGAAACACTCAAGGCCAGGAAGCTGGTACTCCCCAGAAGGGCGGCGGACCCGGCGATTACCTCGCGGCCGCCGCCACCCAGCCCACCGGGAAGGTGGACGTCCAGGAGCACTACTTCCGGTCGGGTCCCGGCGATCACGGCGATGGCTTGCTCCACCGTCCCCGCCTCCCCGACCACATCCATGCGCTCATCAAGATCGGCTTTCAGGCCCGAGCGGAAGATGGTGTGGTCATCCACGATCACCACACGCACGCGACGCCCCGTACCAGCATCGGGATTCATGGTCATTGTTTCGTCTCTCCGTTCCGGACTTCAGTGCCCCGGGCCTCGCCGTTCCGGCCTTCACCCATCTCTGGATTTGCTGATGGCAGGGCGAGCCGGACCTCTGTCCCATCGCTGCTGCTGTTGATCACCGCTGTGCCGCCGTGCCTCTTCATGCGTCCAATGATCGATTCCTTCACGCCCAGCCTGTCATCCGGGATGGCCTCGAGCGCGAAGCCAGGGCCCCGGTCCTTGATAAAGATCTCCGTGCCATTGTCGGTGCACTCGAGATAGACCGAAACGGCGCCCCCGCCGTGTCGTGCGGCGTTGAGCATTGCCTCCCGGGCCGCCTGGACAAGGGCCTCGAGACGCTCAGTCATCTCCGTGTCGCCGACGCTGACCACCTCGACGGCGTGGCCATGGGCGTCTTCCACGTCCGCGGCCACGGCCTTGATGCGTTCAGCCAGCAGGCCTGATTCCTTGGCGGGATCGCTGAAGAGCCATGCCCGCAGTTCCCGTTCCTGGGCCCTTGCCAAGCGGATGACGTCCTGTTCGGAGCCGGCCCGGCGTTGGATAAGCGCCAACGTCTGGAGCACGGAATCGTGCAGGTGTGCCGCGATCTCGGCACGCTCGGTTTCGCGGACGCGCCCGGCACGCTCCGTTTCCAGGTCCTTCCAAAACTTGAGTCCCCATGGCAGCAGCACCAAGGCAACACCACCAAGGACAGCAACGGAGGCCAACAGCGCCAGCCATGTCTGCTCCCACGAGCCGGAGCCGGACACCATGACCAGGACGCCGGCCACCACCAGGGCCAGGCCCGCCGCCAAGCGCACCCAGCCTCCGGCCTGATCGGCCTTGGTCTTATCCACCAGCCCGGCCCTGCGCGTTTCATCGAGCTGCATCCAGGCGATCGCGGCACCCCCCAGGATCGCAGCTGCCGGAATCAGCGTACCCAGCGGGACATCCACGCCAAACTGGCGGGCGATCAGGATTGCCGCCACCAAGAGCAGTGCCGCCCCGAGCAGGATTTCCTTGCCGTACTGGATTTTGCGGAAAGAGAACCAGGAAGCCAAGGAGCTGCCATCCCACGCTGCCCCGGACGCGCCCGGGTCATCCGTCGCGGATGCCCCTGGCTCCGGGTTGGTGCCGGCGGTGCCGCTGCCAGCTGGACCGCCGGCTGCCTGGCCGCTGGCCACCGGTGCGCTTGGCACCGCCGGTGACGTTCCGGCGTCGTACATCTGTTGCTGGCGGACCGGCCCGACGCCGGCAGCCGGCACGGGCGGCAGGCTCACGGCAGGAGCAATAGGCGACGCCGGCCGTCGGGCATTGCGTTTGGCGGCCTCGTCCGCGGTGGGAACCATGGTCCACAGCCACGCGTAGAAAGCCAGGCCCGCTCCGCCCGCGAAACTGGCCAGAACCATCCCGAGCCGCACATATTTGACCGGCCACCCCAAGTGATCGGCCAATCCGCTGCAGACGCCCGCGATCATGCGGTCGCTGCTGCGGACCAGCGGGGGGCGTTCGATGGCGGTTGTCATGTACCAATCCAAGCACGGATCAGGGTTCCCCGAACCGGATTCCGGCAGGGTCAGGGGGCCTCTCAGGGATCATTCAGGGTATCCCCCAGTAGAGGGTCGACGGGGCGGCACGGCAGGATCGAAGTATGAACGCGAACAGCATGAACCCAGAGGAACCCGGAACGCCTGGCGCCGCCGGCGCAACCGGCTCCAGCGCAACGAACGGTGCATCCACCGGAGCTCCCGGCACTTCTTCGGACCAGCCCTCCGCCGGTGGATCCGCCGGGACTGGTCCGGCAGCCGGAAGCTACGCGCCAACCGGCGAAGCGCCCCAAGGTTTCCAGCAGAACTTCTTCGACTGGACCCGTAACCTGGGCATCCGGCGTGGACCTGACCGCTGGATCGGCGGGGTGGCCAGTGGAATTGCCCACCGGTTCGGCATCGATCCGCTGATCGTCCGCGGCATCTTCATCGTGCTTGCACTTTTCGCCGGCATCGGGGTCCTGCTGTACGGCGTCGCATGGGCGCTCCTGCCTGAGCCTGATGGACGCATCCACGTTCAAGAGGCGGCCGCCGGCCGTTGGTCAGGCGGCATGACAGGTGCCTTGATCACGACCATCATCGGCTTCCCGAGCTTGGGCCGCGGATTCTGGGGATGGGGTGGGAACGGGCTTCCCGGAGTGTTCTGGACTCTGTTCTGGATAGCCGGCGTCAGCTACCTCGTCTATGTCCTGGTTCAGCGGAACAAGGGCGCGAAAGCATCCCAGTCCAGAGGCCCGCAGAACTACACGGCCACCTACTCAGCCACGCCCACGGCGGGCACCAACACCGGAGTTCCCGTGTACGGCGCCTCCGTGCCGACGGGCGCTTCGGGTGCCTCCGTGCCGGCGGGCGCTTCCGTGCCGACGGGCCAGCGCAGCGGGGCTACCGGCGCGGGCGGGTACGGTGCGAACGCTTACGGCGCTTCTGGCTACGGCGCAGGGCCCACCCCTCCTTCGGGGCCGCGTCCTCCCTACGGTTCCACTCCCCCGCAAGAGTGGGCCCCGAAGCCGACGGCCCCCAAGCGCAAGGGACCTGGCGCGGCCATGATCGCGGTGTCCGCAGGTGCGGCGCTGCTGGCGGGCGGCACCCTGAAAGCGCTCGACGCCGGACACGTCATTGATCTGGGCACCTCGGCCAACGCTGTGGTGTGGGCAACGGGCGCTGCCGTCCTGGGCCTGGGCATCGTAGTCGCCGGACTTCGAGGACGGACCTCAGGTTTCCTCGGGTTCCTTGCCATAGTTGCCCTGATCATTGGCGGCATCTTCAACGTGGTTCCCCGCAACGGCGACCGCTTCACGTTCCACGACGTCAACTGGGCACCCACCAGCGTTGAACAGGCGCGACAAGGCATAGACGTGACCGGAGCCCAAGGCACCGTCGACCTCAGCGACATCACCACCACACCACCCTTGATCACAGAGGTTCTGGTGCCCGTCGACGCCACCGCGAGCAACGTCACCGTCATCATCCCGGACAACGTCCCTGTGGAGGTCAGGGCGGATATGACCTTCGGCAACCTGAATGAACGCGGAAGCGACCGTGGAGGTCGTCTGAAGGACGACCGCACCCTCTACAACACCGGGAAACCCGGGGCCAACCTGGTGGTCCAGATCGACGGCACCTTCAGCAACGTGACCATCAAGGAAGGAAACTGACATGAGCATGAACGAGCCGGCAAAGGAATCCGGGGCCTCCCCCACCGAGCCATTGCCCAAAGGCACCCGGCCCACTGAAGCCCTGCCAAAGCCCGCGCTGAGCGAGATCCCGCTGACCCCAGTGCTGGAGCCAAGCTTCCGGGCAGAACGTACCGAAGAGGACGAACCGCGGCAGGCCCGCATCGGCACAGTGGTGTGGGGGCTGATCGTGGTCGCGTTGGCAGCGCTGATCATCATTTCCACCCTTGGCTGGGTGACCCTGAACGGGACGTATGTCCTCATAGGCCTGATGATCGGAGCCGGGGCCGCCCTGGTGGTAGGTGGGCTCCTTTCGACACGCAAGGGTTCCTCCAGGTCCAAGAACCCCGCTGCGTGAGCGCCGGATCCACGTGACAAAGCAACCGCGACAAGGAAGTGTGTAGGCATGGACAAGTTCTTCAGCATCGTCAGGGGCCTCGGCCTGAAGCGCGGACCACAACGCTGGCTGGGTGGCGTTTGCGGGGGCATCGCCGCCAAACTCAAGGTGGATGTGGCTTACGTCCGCGTGGCATTCCTGCTTTTCTGCCTGCTTCCCGGGCCTGCAGTGGTGGTGTACATCCTCGCTTGGCTCATCCTGCCGGACCAGAGCAACAAGATCGCCCTCGAATCCTTCCTCAGCCAACGGTCCCGGTAACTACCGGGCACAGAAGGCGCTCCGCCACACGGCGGGGCGCTTTTTGCTGGTTTCGGCCATGTTTCCACTACCGCACACCTGGGCTAAAAAGTAACCATTTGTGTCCCACCCCACATGCACGTCTACAATCGTGGGGAGCTCAGCGTGGCGCTCTTGCACGTATTCCTCCAAGCCATGAGTGAGCAAACATGAAAATTGGCATTCTTACCAGCGGTGGCGACTGCCCCGGACTCAACGCAGTGATCCGGGGAGCAGTCCTCAAAGGCATTGCCATCCACGGCCAGGAATTCGTAGGCTTCCGTGACGGCTGGCGCGGCGTCGTCGAGGGCGACATCATCGACATCCCCCGCACCATGGTCCGCGGTATTGCCAAGCAGGGTGGAACCATCCTGGGAACCTCCCGGACCAACCCGTTCGAAAACGGTGGAGGCCCGGAGGTCATCAAGGCCCACATGGAACGCCTTGGGATTGACGCCATCATTGCCATCGGTGGCGAGGGAACCCTGGCTGCGGCCAAGCGCCTCACGGATGCCGGCCTGAAAATCGTTGGCGTGCCCAAGACCGTGGACAACGACCTCGACGCCACTGACTACACCTTCGGCTTCGACACCGCGGTCCAGATTGCCACTGAGGCCATCGACCGCCTGCGCACCACCGGTGAATCCCACCACCGCTGCATGATTGCCGAAGTCATGGGACGCCACGTGGGCTGGATCGCCCTCCACGCAGGCATGGCCGCCGGCGCCCACGCCATCTTGATCCCGGAGCAGAAAGCCAGCATCGAACAGATCGCCGAGTGGGTCCAGGAGGCCCACGACCGTGGCCGTGCACCGCTGGTGGTTGTTGCCGAAGGTTTCGTCCCGGACCACCTGGAATCCCCGCACTCAGAGCGCGGCCTGGATACCTTCGGCCGGCCCCGCCTGGGTGGAATCGCCGACCAGTTGGCACCCGAGATCGAGGCCCGCACGGGCATTGAAACCCGCGCCACCATCCTCGGACACATCCAGCGCGGCGGCGTTCCGACTGCCTACGACCGCGTTCTCGCGACCCGACTCGGCATGGCCGCTATCGACTCCGTGGTCGAAGGCCGCTGGGGAACGATGGTGGCCCTCAAGGGCACGGACATCTCCCACGTAGGCTTCGAGGAAGCCCTGGGCAAGCTCAAGACCGTGCCGCAGCACCGTTACGACGAAGCGTCCGTATTGTTCGGCTAGGCTGAATTCATGACTCTGGAGCCCACGTCCGCTGCCATCATCCAGCTGGCGTGGGCTCGCCATTTAGGTTTCGACGACGACGCTTTCGCCGGCGCTGCTGCCGCCCTCACCTCTGGCGGGACTGCTCCGGGCGCCCCCACCAGCAGGATGACCCGGGTTGATGACTCAGCGCGGGCACTGGTTTTCCTGCGCTTGTTTGGCGTCTCGGCCTTGGTGGGCCCGCAGTGGGCATTGGATGCAGCCGAAGACGTCCCTGATACCGAACTCGCCCAGCATGTCACGCTGCTGACCCTCACCCGCTCGCACGGCGGGCACGGACTCGGATCATCGGCATTGTTCTTCGCCGATGACCTTCCCCTGCAGCAGCCCTCCGAGGACCTCACGGTCTCACACGGCAACCCCGAGGCCATCACCTTGGAGGGGCTATGCCCGCCGGATGACGTGAATGAAGTGGGCCTTCAAGGCCTCGAACACCGTTTCACCATCATGCATCCGGAAGAGGAACAGCCCACCCCGGTGGCCTGCGGAGCTTATGGGGAGTGGGAGGGCATCCTTGCCAACATGGGAGTACTGGTGGCTCCTCCGTGGCGCAGGCGCGGAATCGGAACCCTGGCTGCCTCCATCGCCGCCCACGAAGCACTCGCTGCCGGGCTGACCCTTCAATGGAAGGCCGACGTCAGCAACACCGGAGCACTCGCGATGGCCCGCAGCCTTGGCTTCGCCACGGGCGGGCTTCACGCGAGCGTACTCCTGGGCTGACTCCCCCGCCTCTGGGCTAGTGCTGGGCTTGGGTGTTGGCTTCTTGCGGGGTGGTTCCTTCGACGGCGGCTGCCTCGGTTTGGGCGGCCGGTTTGGCGCCCCAGCCCGATACTGCCTTCGGCTTACCGAAGAACAGGGCGACGACGGCGGCCAGCAGGATCGCGAAGGCGGGCAACAGGATGGACTGGCTCATCGCCGTCGAGAATCCCGCGTGCAGGAACTCCGGCAGGGTGCCGCCCATCGAGACCTCGCCGACGGGCGCTCCAGCAGGTGCTGCCGGGAGCTCGGCTGCCAGGCGCGACTGGATCAACGCGGCGATTGCGGCTGAGCCGAGTACTGCACCGATCTGGCGGGTGGTGTTGAAGACGCCGGAGCCAGCGCCGGCCTGGCGCGGTTCCAGGTTGCGGGTGGTTGCATTGGACACCGGTCCCCAAATGAAGGCGTTGGCAACACCCTGAAGTGCGCTGGGCAGCAGGAACATCCAGATGGGCGTGTCCGGGCCCAGCAAGGAAGCCGTCCAGAACAGTGCTCCTGACAGGCAGACCAAGCCAAACGCGGCGAACCAGCGGGGGTTGGCGCGGTCGATCAGTTTGCCCACGAACGGGGCCAGCGCACCGGAGATGACTGCCATCGGGATCATGAGCAGTGCCGACTGCGTGGGCGTCAGGCCCCGGACTGTCTGGTAATAGAAGATGGTGGGCAACGGGAACGCCGTCACGGTGAAACCAACGGCCATGATGGTGGCGTTGCCAAGGGAGAAGTTCCGCTCTTTGAACAGGCCCAGGGGAAGCAGTGGCTCTCCGCCACGACGCTCCAGGATCCACTGCCACAGGACAAAGACCACAAGGACTGCCAGACCCGTGATGATCAGGCCCCAGACCGAGATGAACCCGTTGACCGTGCCCCACTTGTAGGTCTGGCCTTCCTGGATTCCGAAGACCAGCAGGAACATGCCCACGGCAGAAAGGACTACGCCCAGAATATCGAAAGAGTGGCTGTGCGTGGTCAGCTTTGGAACGAACCGGGTCACCAGGATGAAGGCCACGAGTCCGATGGGAACGTTGACGAAGAAGATCCACTCCCAGCCGAGGCTGTCCACCAACACGCCGCCCAGGATCGGGCCGACCAGGACCGCCATGCCTGCCGTGGCGCCCCAAAGCCCCATGGCGGCGCCGCGGCGGTCCGGCGGGAAGATCCGGGTGATGACTGCCATGGTTTGCGGAGTCATCATGGCCGCGCCGAAGCCCTGCACGGCCCTGGCGGCGATCAACATGGTCACATCGCCGGAGAGTCCGCACCACAGGGATGCCAGGGTGAAGACGACCAGGCCGATGAGGTACAGGTTCTTGGGGCCGAAGCGGTCACCCAGCCTGCCGGTGATGAGAAGGGGCACTGCGTAGGCCAGCAAGTAGGCGCTGGTTACCCAGATGACGGCGTTGATGTCAGTGTTCAGGCCCTCCATGATCCGCGGGTTCGCGACCGACACGATGGTGGTGTCGATAAGGATCATGAAGAAGCCAACCACGAGTGACCACAGCGCGGGCCACGGCTTAGCTATGTTTTCCAAGGGGTTCCTTTGGCTTGTGTGAAAGTTCGGTCGGGGCAGGCCGGGGTTCGTCCCAAGGCAGCTGCCCGGTGCCCAACTCCTCCAGGAGTTCGCGGATCCACGCGATCTCGGTTCGAAGCATGGCTTGTTGGTAGGTGATGTCGATCCAGTACTTGCGCTCGAGGCCCTTGGCGGTGACGGCATCCTGCGCGCGGAGCAGGAAGTCGAGATCGGCACTCAAGGCAACCACCCGCTCTTCCAGGAGGCCGGTCACCACACCCGCCGGAAGGTGGTGGGCTTCGGCTATGGCATGGGGAAAGACGGGGTACTCGTTGATGGGCGTGGCCAGCATGGCTTGCAGCCGCGCATCCAAGGCCGCATGTCCAGCCGGGGTGATCCGGTAGGTGGTCCGCTCGGGACGCTTACCCTCCCGACCGGTCCCGGTCGCTTCCACGAGTCCGCCCTCCTCGAGCCGGCCCACGGCGTGGTACAGCGTGCCGGGACGCACTTTGACCAGCCGGTCCTCATGGCGGGCCATCAGTACTTGGTACATCTCGTAGGGATGCATCGGCTGTTCGGCGAGAAGAGCCAACGAGGCGACGCCCAGCGGCGTCAACCCGGCACTTTTGGCCATAGCCATCCCCTTCCACGTGATGTTATTCCACAACAACTATTCCACGTGGAATATCTGGGCGCAAGTAACCCCGGCTGTACCAACAGCCGGGGTTACGTGACGGGATGGCTCAAGCCGGACAAATCAGCCGAGCAGTGACAGGATTTCGGTCCGGGCGAACATCGTGGCGGCGTCCCGGGCACTGGGCGTCCCGGCGTCGGGATCCGCTCCCGCGTCCAGCAACGCCCTGGCGACCCCCACGTATCCCTTGAAAACGGCACCGGCAAGCGGTGTCTGTCCCCGGTCGTTGGCGGCATTGACATCGGCGCCGTGGTGAATGATCAGCTGCACGGCATCCTCGTGCCCATGGTAGGCCGCGAGCATGAGCAGCGAGTCGCCCGCAGCGTTGGTGAGGGTGGCCGGGGCTCCGGCGTTCAAATAGCTTCGGAGCAGCCCGGCGTCGCCTTCGCGTGCGGCGTCGAACAGTGCGTGGGCCAAGGCCAAGGTCTCATCATCCGGGCCGGTCCCGGCGTTCGTGGCATCGGCACCATCAGTGTTGCTCATCGGTGGGGTCCCTTCAGGAATCCGGTCTGGCGCCCGACCACCTGGCCGGCGTCGGGGGCGACGATCACTTCCTGGGCTGCGACGTAGGGCTCATCGCCGTCCATCACGGTCAAGGTCTCCTCCGCCGAAACGGAGCGCTTGATCACGGCCAAGGCCACAGGTCCCATCTCGAAGTGCTGCGCCACCGATGTCAGAGTACCGACCTTGCGTTCCCCGGCAAAGACAACACTGCCCACCGCCGGCAAGGTGTGCTGGGAACCGTCGAGTTGCAGGAACACCAGGCGACGGGGCGGGTGCCCAAGGTTGTGCACGCGCGCTATGGTTTCCTGGCCCTTGTAGCAGCCCTTGTTGAGGTGGACCGAGGTCCGGATCAGGTCCAGTTCATGTGGGATGGTCTTGTCGTCGGTTTCCGCCCCGAGACGAGGACGCCAGGCCGCGATCCGAAGGGCGTCGGCTGCCATCGCACCGGCCAGTGGCAGGCCTTCGACGGCGGCCTCAAGTTCCGCTGCCGGGATCAGGTATTCGAACCAGGGACGTTCAAGGCCCGGATGCAACTCCTCCGGAACCAAGCTGTACGAGTACCCACCGGGCGACACCCGCGGCCACGGATCTTCCCATACGAGGCGGCCGGCAAAGCGATCCACTGGCTTGGTGGAACCAACCACGGCCCATTCCCCGCTGACATTGGCGATCTCCACGCGCAGCATGAACTTCATCTTGTTCAGCCATTCCGCGAGGGGTTCCGCTTCCGCCGCTTCGACGATAAGCCAGGTTGTACCGCCGTCGTCAATAACCCGCGCATCGAATTCGATGCGGCCCTGGACGCTGAGCAGCAGCAGCTCGCTGGCGACGTTCGGCTGCAGGTTTGTCAGCTGCTGCGAGGACAGGGTGTTGAGCCAGCTGAGACGGTCGGGTCCGGACACCGTGACCACGCCACGGTGCGAAAGATCCACGACGGCGGTGCCTGCCGCCAAGGCGCGCTGCTCGCGCAACGGCTCGCCGTAGTGGGCAGCGACGCCGGCATCCAGGCCGGTGTCTTCGACCGCGCCGGGGCGCGACAACAGAGGGCTCTTGTAAGTCATATCCAGTAGAAGTCCTAGCGGCTTTGAGGTATTCCAGACCGGGGTAATCCGGTTCAGCGGTATTCGGGGTTCTCGAAGTCGAACCTGGTGCCGGCTTTCCATTCCTCCGGCAGGTTGCCGTAGGCGGGAATGCCGCCCGCATCCCTCAGGAGCTTGGCCATGTGGAGCAGGTTCCAGGTCATGAAAGTGGTGTTCCTGTTAGTAAAATCACTCTCTGGTCCGCCCGATCCTTCATCCAAATAGCTGGGTCCGGGGCCTACGGGACCGATCCAGCCGGCGTCTGCCTGCGGCGGGATGGTGAACCCGATGTGCTGGAGGCTGTACAAGACGTTCATGGAACAGTGCTTGATGCCGTCCTCGTTGCCCGTGATCAGGCAGCCGCCTACCTTCGGATAGAACGCCCACTGGCCCTTGCTGTTCAGCTCGCCGGAGTGGGCGTACAGGCGCTCGATGAGTTTCTTCGTTTGGGACGAGTTGTCGCCCAACCAGATGGGGCCGGCGACCACCACGATGTCCGCGTCCTGGACCGCGGGATAGAGGTCCGGCCACTCGTCCGTCTTCCACCCATGCTCACGCATGTCCGGGTAGACACCGCTGGCGATGTCATGGTCCACCGTCCGTATAAGGCGGGTGGTGACACCCTGTTTTTCCATGATGTCGCGGCTGATCCGGATCAGGCCGTCGGTGTTGCTCAGCTGCGGCGATGGCTTCAGGGTGCCGTTGAAAAAGAGGGCTTTGAGACCCTCGTAGCCCGTCGGTTTATCGTTCACTTTCTGCTCCTTTTGCCGTTGCTTCATGGAACGTACGGTGAACCCCGAGGGTCAGGAAACCTGGGTTACGAGACCTTGTGCAGGAACGCCGATGCGTGGGCTTCGAGGGTCTTGCCGTTGGCTGCGACATCCCAGCGCCACAGGAGATTGCCGTCCACCAAACCGAAGATCCGGGTGGCTGCAGTGTATTCCTTGGAGTGGCTCCCGCGCATCACCATGTCAGTGCTCAGTTGGATCTGGGGACCCTTGATCTGGCCGTAGTAGAGCTCGGTGATGCCACCGGGGTGGGCGATCGATACTGAGATGTCGAAGCCGCCGTCCTTGTTGCGGCGTTCTTCGACTTCGTCGGCCGTCTTGAGCACCGGAACGATGTCGGCAGGAATCAGCCCGGGGCCGCCGTCGCCTTCTTCAAGCTTGCGCTCCAGCGCCCAGAAGCCGGTCTCCACCGTCAACGGGCGCAACTTTGCGCCGGCGTCGTCGCTGATCCAGGTTTCGGCCCGGTACTGCAAGTACGGCAGGCCGTTGTGGGTGAAGGAAACGTGCTGGACGAAGTGTTCGGAATCCTCGTCGCCGCTGCCGAGCCGACCACGGCCCTCCCACTCACCAATGAGCCAGGAAAGGGGGACGAGTTCGGGCGTCAGGTCTGTGGGGATTTCAATAGGCACAACAGTTACCTCGGTTGGGCTGCAGAGTCAGAAGGTTTACTTCTGGCCCTTGAAAAGGCGGTAGACGACGAATCCTGCAAACCACGCCATGGCGACGCTGGCAAGGCCCAGGAGAACGAGGAAGAAGATTTCAAATGCGAGTACAGACATGATGCCATCCTAACCGTTAGTAGATGAGTAGTTTGTCTATGAAGTACACCAAGGCGCCCACGGCCCAGACCGGGGCGACTCCCATGCCCACCGCGGCGGGCAGATTGAGCCTGCCCCTCCGAAGAGTGGTCATGCGCCGGAAGCACACCAGCACCGAACCCACGACCACGCCTACCAGGGCAGCGGGCAGGACTGCGATGTCGGAGAAAACGAGTCCCGCCAGCGGACCCATGAGGCCCGCCATGACCACACCAAGCGGAGCCACGATGCGATCGGGCCAACGGATGATGCCCACCAGAAGGGCAACAGCCGCGCTCAAGCCCGCCACCAGGACCATTTCCCTGACACCGTTGAACCGGGCGCTGGCTATCCAGCCTGCACCGAGGCAGTTCAGCAGCACACCGGCACTGCAGCCCAGGGTCGATTCAAGGCGCTGGGCCTGGCCCGTGCCCCGGACGAGTTGGACGACGAACACGGCCATCACGCCCAGGGCAACAAAAGCCGGCGTCCCCTCAAGGAAGCCGGGGGCCGGAAGGTAGGCGGCCGCTACTGCGGAGCCCGCACCGGAGAATGCGATGACAGCTGCCAGGGTCTTCTTGGCCGGGACTCCCAGGAAGTGGGGCCAGCCGATGCCCACCGCGGCCGAGGCCGCGATGCCCACCCCCACCATGACTTCCCGGGAAATGAAGGTGCCGGCCACGATGGCCGCGAGCGCCACGAGTCCAAATACCCCGATACTCCAAGACTTCACTGTGTGCTCGACCTCAATCCGATGCGCCCTCTACGGCCTCTCGACAATCCTGCCCTATACCTGCCCAATATGTCGTAATTGCCCTGCCTGCCCGTCACGAATCCCTGTGTCGCAGGGCACTGATGGGTATACTCAGACTTCAACAGCACACTGTCCTGGCCTCCATCCCGTCACAACGGGCAAGGGCCGGAAGGCGCTGGGACCGGCCGGTGGAACTCCGGCTTCGACGCCCGATGATGCGCGTACAGCCCATTGGAGGAACTATGTCGCACATCCTGCTCCTGACGAACAGCACCGGATCATCGGTGGACATTCTGCCTGCCTTGGAGTTGTTGAACCACCGCGTGCACATCCTCCCGGCAGAACCGACCGCCTTGCTCGAAACCGACCCCACGGACATCGTTTTCCTGGATGCCCGCAAGGACCTGGTGGGAGCCCGCTCGTTGACCCAACTGCTCAAGGCCACAGGGCTGAGCGCTCCCCTGATGCTGATCCTCACGGAAGGCGGCATGGCTGCCGTTTCTTCAGCTTGGGCCGTGGACGACATCGTGCTCGACTCCGCCGGACCGGCCGAGGTGGAAGCCCGCATCAGGCTTGCCATGGCGCGTGCCGTCCCCGGCGAGGAGGAGACCCAGACGGAGATCCGGGCTGCCGGCGTCGTTATCGACGAAGCCAGCTATACCGCACGGGTCAGCGGCCAGCCCCTGAACCTGACGTTCAAGGAGTTCGAACTCCTCAAGTACCTTGCACAGCACCCTGGCCGCGTGTTTACCCGCCAACAGTTGCTGACCGAAGTGTGGGGTTATGACTACTACGGCGGCACGCGGACGGTGGATGTCCACATCCGTCGACTTCGCGCCAAGCTGGGCGTGGACCACGAAAACCTCATCAGCACGGTCCGCAACGTCGGATACAGGCTTACGCTGGTGCGGTTGCCCGACGACGAACTCTCCGAAGCCTGAGACACAGATTCAACAGTAAAGGCCGGGATCCCCACGGATCCCGGCCTTTACTTTGCTGCAATGGTGGAGGACATACGGGTCGAACGTATCGAGGCCACCCCACTGGTGGATCCCCCCTGTACCCGGCCGAAGCCGAATGAGATAACGACACTACAGCCGTTGGGCCGGGACTTCAAATCACCGGGACAGCCCGGGGCGTATAGCCTTGCATCATGAGTCAAGCGCATCCGGAGAACTGGCCCGTACTGATCATCAAAGGCGCTGTGGACGGCGAACTCCTCCACGACTTCAAGAGCCTCACCGCCGCGGCCGAGGAGTCGGACGGCAACCCGCCCCTGTCCGAGCAGACCATGGTCATGCTGCGGGGAGCCGACGCGGGAGACCACTCGGTGCTGTCCTTCGCGCTGTATGCCCCGGACGAGGACTCGGATCCGGCGACGGCCGAAGACCTGGCGGGAATCGCCGTCGTCGTTGAGGCTCAGGACGGAAGCGGCGTGCTGGAGCTGGCCGTCCACCCCAGCTACCGCAACCGGGGCGTGGCCGGGCGGCTTCTGGACGCCCTTCAGCAGCAACGCGGCCTTGACGGGCTGAGCGCATGGTCTCACGGCAACCACGAGGCCGCCGCCCAGCTGGCCACCCGGTACGGTTACGGTCCGGTGCGGGAGTTGCGGAAGATGAGGCTGATGTCCTCGACGTCCGCATTGCCCGACGTCGGCCTCCCGGACGGAGTTTCGATCCGCGCCTTCGTGCCGGGCCAGGACGAGCAGGCCTGGTTGGCGGCCAACCGCGCCGCCTTTGCCCACCACCCGGAGCAGGGAGCCCTGACCCTCGCAGACCTTGAGGCACGCAAGGCCGAAGACTGGTTTGACCCCGAAGGTTTCCTCCTGGCGGTCAATGACGCCGGTGAACTCCTGGGATTCCACTGGACGAAAGTGCACCCCCGGCAAGGAACGCACCCGGAAATCGGCGAAGTCTACGTGGTGGGCGTGACCCCGGCTGCGCAGGGTTTGGGGCTCGGGAAGGCACTCACCGTAGCCGGAATCAGGCATCTCCAGGACAAAGGTCTCCACGCGGTGATGCTGTACGTCGACGCCGACAATCAGGCTGCTGTGGCCCTATACCAGAAACTAGGCTTCGTCCGCTGGGACACCGATGTGATGTACGGTCCGTTGACGAAAAATTAACCAGCTGGGATCGTCGCGGGGAAAGGCGGCGGCTCTATGGATTCGCATACCGCGATTGCTTGTAATGTGGGAGACAAACCCAGTCCTGAGCTTAGGAGAGCCCCATGCAGCCGGACCCCGTCGGCATCGCCGGATCCACCTCTAAGGGGGCCACACTGCCCTCACGCTTCGGATCGTCGGAAGTACCGGCCTCGCGGGCCACCCAGGACCGCATCGACATCCCCGAATTCGCGCCAAGCCTGGAGCCGGAAGGCGACATCTCCCCGGACCGCTTCCTTGACCGCGAGCTCAGCTGGCTTGCCTTCAACTCCCGCGTGCTGGAACTTGCCGAGGATCCCGATCTGTTCCTGCTGGAACGGGTCAACTTCCTCTCGATCTTCGCTTCCAACCTGGACGAGTTCTTCATGGTTCGCGTGGCCGGGCTCAAGCGGCGTATCGCAACCGGGCTTGCGGTACCCTCGCCCGCCGGTCTCAGCCCCATCGAGGTGCTCGAACAGATCAGTGAAGAGGCCCACAAGCTGCAGGAACGCCATGCCCGCGTCTTTGCCGAGCAGATACGTCCGGCCTTGGCGTACGAACACATCCACCTCATGCACTGGGATGAGCTCGATGACGACGCCCGCCACCGGATCAGCGCCATGTTCCAGGAGAAGGTCTTCCCCATCCTGACTCCCCTGGCGGTGGACCCGGCCCACCCGTTCCCCTACATTTCAGGGCTTTCGCTGAACCTGGCAGTGATTGTCAGCAACCCCATCAGCGACAAGGAACTCTTCGCCCGCGTCAAGGTTCCGGACCAGCTGCCCCGCCTCATCTCCGTGGACGGACCCCGCGCAGGCGCCATTCCGGGCCGTGTTGCCAGGTTCATCGCGCTGGAAGAAGTCATCGCTGTCCACCTGGACAAGCTCTTCCCGGGCATGGAAGTCCTGGAGCACCACACCTTCCGCGTCACCCGCAACGAGGACCTCGAAGTCGAAGAGGACGACGCCGAGAACCTCCTGCAGGCCCTGGAGAAGGAATTGCTGCGCCGTCGTTTCGGTCCTCCCGTGCGCCTGGAAGTGACCACGGACATCAACCCGAACATCAAGGCCCTGCTCATCCGGGAACTTGGTGTCGAAGAGTCCGAGGTCTACTCCGTGCCCGCGCCGCTGGACCTTCGTGGCTTGTCCGCGATCAGCAGCATTGACCGCGCCGATCTCCACTACCCGAAGCACGTTCCGCACACGTCTCGTTACCTCAACGAGTCCGAGACCTCCAAGGCTGCCAACGTCTTCGCGGCGATGCGGCGCAGGGACATCCTGCTCCACCACCCCTACGACTCCTTCTCGACCTCCGTGCAGGCTTTCCTTGAGCAGGCCGCGGCGGATCCCAAGGTCCAGGCCATCAAGCAGACCCTTTACCGGACCTCGGGCGACTCCCCGATCGTGGATGCCTTGATTGACGCCGCGGAGGCCGGCAAGCAGGTCCTGGCCCTCGTGGAAATCAAGGCCCGCTTTGACGAGCAAGCGAACATCTCATGGGCCCGGAAGCTGGAACAGGCAGGCGTCCACGTGGTGTACGGCATCGTTGGCCTCAAAACCCACTGCAAGCTGTCCCTGGTGGTGCGCCAGGAAGTTGATGGCCTGCGACGCTACTGCCACATCGGTACGGGCAACTACCACCCCCGCACGGCCCGTTACTACGAAGACCTTGGCTTGCTGACTGCCAACGAACAGGTGGGCGAGGACCTCTCCAAGCTCTTTAACCAGTTGTCCGGCTATGCACCGAAGTCCACCTTCAAGAGGCTCCTTGTGGCGCCCCGCTCGGTCCGGGCAGGCCTGGTGGACCGGATTGAAACCGAGATCCGCAACGCCCGTGCCAGCATCCCCGGCCTGGTGCAGATCAAGGTCAATTCAATGGTTGACGAGGCCATCATCGACGCCCTCTACCGTGCTTCGCAGGCAGGGGTGAAGGTGGACGTTGTGGTGCGTGGCATCTGCTCCCTCCGCCCTGGAGTTCCCGGCCTGAGCGAGAACATCACGGTCAGGTCGATCCTGGGCCGCTTCCTTGAACACTCACGGGTGTTTGCCTTCGGCAATGGCGGTGACCCTGTGGTGTACATCGGTTCGGCCGACATGATGCACCGCAACCTGGATCGCCGTGTGGAGGCCCTGGTGCAGCTCGCCAGCAAGGAGGACATCACGACGGTCATGGACCTGATGCGCCGCTATGTAGACGACGGAACGGCCAGCTGGCACCTGGACAACCAGGGACACTGGACCAGGCACCACCTGGATGAGAACGGCAAGCCGCTGCTGGACATGCAGTCGTGGTTGCTGGAGTCGCGTTCACGCCAGCGCGCATCGGCACGTAGGTAAGGACCGAGTTGAACAGCGATACTCCCGTGGAGGATCAGACAGACCACCCCGGCGAGCCGGTTGCCGTTGTGGCTGCCGGCGCCATTCCCTGGCGCGTCAACAAGGGCGCCTTGGAGGTTCTGTTGATCCACCGGCCCCGCTACGACGATTGGTCGTGGCCCAAAGGAAAGCTCGACGCCGGCGAAACAGTTCCTGAGTGCGCCGCGCGTGAGGTGTGGGAAGAGATAGGACTCCGCGCACCGTTGGGCATTCCCCTGCCTGCCATTCACTACCACGTATCAGCCGGCCTGAAAGTGGTCCAGTACTGGGCTGCCAAGGTCAACGGCGAACCTCTGCGTCCCGACGGCAAGGAAGTGGACAGTGTGATGTGGTGCAGCCCGGACCGGGCCGCATCCTTCCTCAGCAATCCCACGGATGTGAAGCCTTTGGAGTATCTGGAGAAGGCCCACGTCCGCGGCGAGTTGGACACGTGGCCCCTGATTTTGATCCGTCATGCGAAAGCCAAGCCGAGGTCCTCGTGGACGAAGGCGGAGGGTGACCGTCCTTTGGCGGCCACGGGCCAGCGGCAGGCCGTTGCCGTGCAGCGCCTGCTCAATGTCTGGAAGCCGCAGCGGTTGGTCTCCAGTCCCTGGGCACGCTGCGTGGCAACCATCGCACCCTATGCGAAAGCTTCCGGTGCCAAGGTCAAACTGGTGGAGGCCCTGACCGAACACCACCACCAGCGCTCCCCCAAAAAGACTGCCGCCGCCATCGAGGCGTTGTTCGACAAGCAGCTCCCCGTCGCGGTGTGTACGCACCGGCCGGCCCTGCCCACTGCCTTGAAGCAGCTGGGGCAGCATATGCCGCAAAACCTGCGCGCTGCCCTGCCGGCGGCGGACCCTTACCTTTCGCCCGGCGAGGTTGTTGTGTGCCAGGTGGCGCGGGGATCCGAGCGGAAGATCGTCTCCGTGGAACAGGTCAAGCCTTTCGACGACTGAGGCCGCATGGTTGACCCCCGGGTCTTTGTATCAAATACTTGACACATTGATTCGAAGACTTGGGGGGTCTTTACATTGTCTTTCTACTTGCCGCCGCTCCTGCTCCTTGGACCTCTGGTTGGCGCCGTGCTCGTCTACCTTTTCCTCAGGCTCCAGGTCTGGTCCAGGCCCGATGCCAAGTCCGTGGAATCGCACGGGCTCTGGGTCGGCATCATCGGCTGGATGGCCAGTTCCCTGCAAGGGGCCATGAGTACCGGCATCCTCAAGGCGAACCCCTCAGCATCGGCGTCGAACGCACCCACTGCTCCGGATCAGATATTCACGGCCCTCGCTTGGCCCGTCCTTGCGGCCTTGACCGTTCATGCCTTGGGCCAGTGGAGCTACCCAGGCCCCAAGGCAGCCCGCCGGTACGCTGAACTAACAGTCCGCAGGATCCGCGACTTCCTGCCTCGAAAACTCACCTTCTGGACGGCCGGCATATTCGTCTACGCGGTCATAGCCATAGGCTCGATTGCAGCACTTCCCGCCTACGCTCCAGTAGCTCCCGACACGACTCCCCGGCAGCTCCCGGACTACAACACCGGCTACGTTGGGCAGGGCCAGGACGGCCGGATCGCGGGTTCGGAACTGGCCGGCTGGCTCGGTGGGGCCCTGCTGGTACTCGCAGTGGGTACGTGGCTGGTCCTGGTGCTCATTGCACGACGCCGCCAACTTGAAACCCTCAGCAGCGAGGACAATCTCACCCTCCGGGCCATCGCGGCCAACCGCCTGCTGCGTACGGTAGCCACCATCGCTGCGGGCCTGGCCAGCATCGCCGGCAACTACGCTGCCCTCCCCGAGCCTGGTGCATTGTGGCAATCGTCGTGGTTCAACGCCCTCGGAGCAGTAAACATGGCCGTGCTGCTGGTCATGTGGTGGTGGAGGGTGCCCATCCTTCCTTCCCTCCAGGCAGCCAGGAGATCCATCAGCGGTGCGGCTCTTCGCGCCGATCCCCGCACGCACGGCGCGGCGAAAGTCAGTGTGTCCCTTGGGGCAGTCCTTGGAGTCGCAGGCGTCTTGCCGCTTCTGACTTTGGTGTTCTGGTTCGGTTTCATCCCCGAAGAAAGCAAGGGCCCCATTGCCCCGGCGATCGTCGTCTCCGTGACGGCCGCGCTGGTCCTGCTCACCATTGCCGCAGGCGAGCTGCTGATCGCCCGCAATTACGGGGTTCCCGACGCACCTCTGGCTTGGCCGCGTCAGGCAGTATCCAAGGGGCTGCTCACCTTCGCCATCATTTCGGCTGCCATATTTGCCGTGACCATCGTCATGACCGCCACTGCCCAGGCACTCCTGGTCGGGCCACCTACATGGCCGGCCTACCTCGCCCTCACGTTCGGCGTGGGGCTGGTGGGTGCCGCCGCGATCCTGGCCACGCGCCGTCGTCGTGGTCTTCCCGAACCCGGGGAAAACCGCGGACTTGATCCCGCGCTGCGTGCCATCACGATGTTCAGGATCGTCCGGACGCTGGCAGCCTTCTTCCTGGCCCAATCCGCGGTGATGCTGCTTGGCAGCGCCGAGGCCTGGGGAACGCTCTTCCCGGCGTTCAATCAACTGGGACCGAGTCCTGTGTACATGGCAGGAGTCGTCCTTGCGGTTGCGGCCATAGCCGTCGCGGTGACGCCGGTCCGGAGCCTTTTCCGTGCCATCCCCCGCAGCAAGCCCTCTCCGACTGCGGAACGCGCCCAGTGACCGCCGGGATCACCATCGACCTCGCGGACCCCGTCCCGCCCTACGAACAGATCCGTAGACAGCTCAGCTCCCTGATCGCCGTCGGGGTCCTGGCACCCGGAAGCCGCCTGCCCACGGTGCGGAGCCTTGCGGCGGACCTCGGGATCGCGGCGGGTACGGTAGCGCGGGCGTACAAAGAACTTGAGCAGTCCGGACTGATTGAATCACGACGCCGGAACGGGACTGTCGTCGTCGGGCCGCCTGCCGTGCCAAACGGCACCGCAGGGGCAGACGCGGAGGTGATTGCCGCCGTCGACCGCTTGATCCGGACGGCGCGGCGCGCGGGTGTGGGTGACGAAACGCTCATAGATCTGCTTCGCGGAAGGTTGGCCAGTAAGCTTGAACCGTGAGCATCCCCACCCCGTATGAAGACCTCCTGCGCGACGTCATGGCCAACGGCACGCACAAATCCGACCGCACCGGCACGGGAACGCGCAGCGTGTTCGGACGCCAGTTGAGGTTCGATCTCGCCGAAAGCTTCCCGCTCATCACCACCAAGCGGGTCCATTTCAAGTCCGTCGCGGTGGAGCTGCTGTGGTTCCTGCGCGGGGACTCGAACGTGAAGTGGATGCAGGACCAGGGCGTGTCCATCTGGGACGAATGGGCCGATGCGGAAGGCGAGCTCGGTCCCGTTTACGGTGTCCAGTGGCGCAGCTGGCCCACCCCGGATGGCGGCCACATCGACCAGATCTCCGAGGTCATGAAGAGCCTCGCCGCAAACCCCGATTCCCGGCGGCACATTGTCTCCGCGTGGAACGTCTCCGAGCTCAAGGACATGGCCCTGCCGCCGTGCCACGCGTTCTTCCAGTTCTACGTGGCCGATGGCAAGCTGTCCTGCCAGCTGTACCAGCGCTCCGCCGACACCTTCCTGGGCGTCCCTTTCAACATTGCCTCCTACGCGCTCCTGACGCTCATGGTGGCGCAGCAGCTTGGCCTGGAACCCGGCGAATTCGTGTGGACCGGCGGCGATGTGCACGTTTACGACAACCACGTGGAGCAGGTGACCGAGCAGCTCAGCCGCGAGCCGTACGAGTACCCGCAGTTGAAGCTCCTGCGCAAGCCCGACTCGATCTTTGACTACACGCTCGACGACTTCGAAGTGGTCAACTATCGCCACCACCCCACCATCAAGGCGCCGATCGCGGTATGAGCGACTCTTCTTCCGCCCCGGACCAGCTCCCCGGCGTCATCTTCACCCAGGAAACCGCTGCCAAGATGACCGGCATCGGCATGATCTGGGCCCAAACCACGTCCGGTGTCATCGGCAAGGACGGCACCATGCCGTGGCAGTTGCCCGAAGACATGAAGCACTTCAGCCAGATCACCACCGGACACCCGGTCATCATGGGGCGTCGGACCTGGGAATCCTTCCCCGCAAAGTACCGTCCCCTCCCGGGCCGGACCAACATCGTGGTGACCCGCAATGAAAAGTGGGCTGAGAGTCCGGAGGCGCAGGGCGCCGTCGTGGTTTCTTCCCTGGACGAGGCCCTCCTGGAATCCCAGTTTGCCCCCGGCGGGCAGAAAGTGTGGATCGTCGGCGGCGGGGAAATCTACCGCCAGTCCATGGGCATAGCCAACATTGCGGTCATCACCATCATCGACACCGATGTGGAGGGTGACACCTACGCACCCGAACTCGGCGATGACTGGACCTTCGACACCGTTGCGCCCGCCGAAGGCTGGCTCACCTCCAAGAACGGCACCAACTACCGGTTCACCACGTGGCGCCGGAACGAAAGCTAGGAAAGCCCACATGCTGAAAAAACCCGAAACCCTCTTCGTGCTGGGCTACATGCTGCTGCCGCTGTTCGCACTGCTCTCGGCCATTGTTGGGCTGACCATGATTCTTGGGGGCAACAAGATCGTGGGCATCATCGTCCTGGTTGTTGTCACGCAGGTGTTCACGTTTGGTGCATTCTTTGCCCTGCGCAAGCGCAAGGCCGCTTTGCTGCAGGAGCACGAGGCACTGCAAGGACCCGACGCCGGCCTCTAGGCTCGCGGCCGAGAGCCCACTTTCATGACCCCACCAGAGCGCCGTCGCAGACACCGACAGGGATACTACGCGCGGCAGATCGAGGCCGAGGCCGAACGCCAAGGCCTGACATTTGAGGAATACGGGGTCTACAAAGGGGACGTCGGCAGTGCCGTCAAACCCATCAACTCAGCGGGTGGACTACTGTTTCTCAGCATCCTCATCACGTTGATCATGGCGGTGGTAGGCGTATTGATGGTGAAGCTTTTTGTCGATGGCACCGAAGAAATCAATTGGGTACAGATTGTCTTTACCATCGTCGTCGGCCTCTGGCTCGTCCCCACTGCCTGGTTCCTGTATTTCAAGGAACGCAAAGCCTCGCGCCTTCGGAAGCAGAACGGCAAAACCATCGAACTGCCAACCCGCCGCAACACTCCCCGCGACTGAGTCCGCTCAATCGCTGTGGCGGGAGCCGGCGTCGTGCTTTGGGTGCGTGACGTAACCAACAGCGGCAGTCTGCTCCAAAAGTTTAGACTTGGAGAATGACTACAGCAGCTAATCCGTCCGTAGGACTGGTCGGTTGGCGTGGCATGGTCGGCTCCGTCCTGATGCAGCGCATGCAGGAAGAGAACGACTTCGCCAACATCAACCCGGTATTTTTCTCCACCTCGAACGCAGGAGGTGCCGCCCCGTCCTTCGCTGATGGGGCCGGCAAGCTCGAGGATGCGTTCGATATTGAGACGCTTGCCAAGCTGCCGATTATTGTCACCGCCCAGGGCGGCGATTACACCAAGCAGGTCCACAGCGAACTCCGCAGCCGCGGCTGGGACGGTCTCTGGATCGACGCTGCCTCCACCCTTCGCATGAACGACGACTCGATCATCGTGCTGGACCCCATCAACCGCGACGTCATCGACGCCGGGCTGTCCGGCGGCGTGAAGGACCTCATCGGCGGAAACTGTACGGTTTCCTGCATGTTGATGGGCCTTGGCGGCCTCTTCAAGAACAACCTCGTCGAGTGGGGTACGTCCATGACGTACCAGGCCGCTTCCGGCGGCGGCGCGCGCCACATGCGCGAACTCCTGAACCAGTTCGGAACCCTGAACAAGGAGGTCAGCAGCGAACTCGAGGATCCGGCATCGGCCATCCTGGAGATCGACCGCAAGGTCCTCGCCACGCAGCGCACCGGCGTTGACGCCACCCAGTTCGGAGTTCCGTTGGCCGGTTCCCTGATTCCGTGGATCGACGCCGACCTCGGCAACGGCCAGTCCAAGGAAGAATGGAAGGCCGGGGTCGAGACCAACAAGATCCTTGGCACGTCCAAGGGAACCCCGGGCAAGGAACACATCGCCATGGACGGGCTCTGTGTCCGCATCGGTGCCATGCGTTCGCACTCGCAGGCTCTGACGCTGAAGCTTCGCGAAGACCTGTCCGTCACGGAGATCGAGAACCTTCTGGCCAAGGACAACGAGTGGGCCAAGGTTGTGCCCAACACCAAGGAAGCCTCCATGGCGGACCTGACCCCGGTTGCAGCTTCCGGCACCCTGGACATCCCTGTTGGCCGTATCCGCAAGCTCGAGATGGGTCCGGAGTACATCAGTGCCTTTACCGTGGGCGACCAGCTCCTGTGGGGTGCGGCCGAACCGCTGCGCCGCATGCTCAACATTGTGACGGGCAAGCTCTAACCCAGGCATTATCACGTCCCTAACCCGCTGTTCCGTTGCTGCCCTGCAACGGAACAGCGGGTTTTCGACGTTCTGGCCTCGACAAGGCAGTCTTCACTTGCCGCTCCACTTCCCACGGCCTGCCGAGATCCTGCCACTCGATTCGGATAACGTCCCAGCCCAAGGCTTTGAGTGCTTTCTCACGTCTCCGTTCCTGAAAGACCACCTCGTCAGTAGGCGCATAGTCGAAGTACTTGGTGCGGCCGTCGAACTCGAGAATGACTTTGCTGTCGGGCCATCCGAAGTCTCCGCGGTAGCGACCGATGGGAGTATCGACTTCGAGCTGAAGCACGGCTTCCGGGATTCCCAGCCTCTCCAAAAGAGCACGCGTCCGGGTCTCGCCCACGGATTCGGAACGGCCATCCATTGCGTCCAGCACCCGCCGCAAGCGTCGAGCGCCTCTGGTGATCCGGCCCCCGTCCACATAAGCCTGAATCAACACCGGATCCGCCCCTCTACGAAGGGCTTGGTCTGCGACCACCAGTGCCCGTTCGAATTCCAGGGTCCGGGCACAATCGACGACAGTGCGCTCCAGGCTCGACACTCTGGCGCGTCGCCCCCAAGGCGTCAGGATCTCAACAATCTCGGCAGCTTCCAGCGCTCCACCATGTGCCTGTACATCCTCCCCGGAACTTGCCTGGGCCGGCGAGAACGGCGTGGTGACGTGCACCAGGGGCCCACCATCCCACGGTGCGCATCCATGCAGGCGCGCGGCACTGGCATGGCTGTAGAGATTGGCCGAGCGCGAACTAAGCTGGTGTGCTTGGATTCTCAGCAGGTCCTGCTCCCAGGGAGGTCGGCGACGCCAGTCTGAGCTTCGGGCGTATGCGCCCCGTCTTACCCGAATAAGCTTGCCGGAGCGCACACCCGCTGTCAGCACGCGGTCGCCCAAGCCTTTTCCTGCGAGTTCCGACGTAACAGCAATGGTGCTGTCAGGCCAATTGGCGGCTATCAGTGCATCCAGTTTTCGCGATTGCATGCATTCATCGTGAGTTGATCCAGGGATGTCAGGACATCCCTTTTCCGCCGTATGTGGACAAGTGCTGCATCAAACCACGGCAGAGCGGAGACGGCCCTCGGCGGGCAGCCCCCTAATAACGTCGCGGACCCGCACTAACGTCGTTGGGCTACAACGTAAAAGCGGGCCGACAACGACTTTGACCCGCAGCGGCGGGGAGTCAGCCGGCCATGAACTTCAGATACGCACGGCCCTGGGCCTGGAAGGAACGCTCCGCCGCCGGACCCAACGTCCCCTCGAACGGCTCAGGCTCGACTCCGATGGTCTTGCCACTCACAGTCCTGCTCCACGTCCCGATAACCTCGCTCCCGGAGACGATGATCCGCTTGAATACCCCGTTCTTTCCAGGCACCACGAGCTCGGCGAATTCAGGATCCAGGACCAAGCTGCGGTCCTGGTAGCCCAGCAGGTACTCGTCGAACCCAGGCAGAGCCAGCAACGAGCGCGAGCCGGGAACGCCGTCGTCGAGTATTGCCGCTGACTCGGGCGAAAGCCAATAGCCGCCACCGCCGAACTGCAGCTCAACCAGGCGGTTACGGACCGCATCGAGGGCGGCGCGGGCCTCCGTCAGGGGAATCTGGCTCCACCAGGAGAAATCCTTCACCGTCGCCGGCCCCCGGCTCCTGACGTACCGGAAGAGCAACTCGGCGATGCCTTCCTCACGGCCAACGTCCCGGGACTGCGGGATCCATTCATCCAACGGTACGAAGAGTTGCTGCACCCCGACCTTCCCGTTGGAAACCGCCATCGGCCCTTGAACGAGCCAAGCGCGTTGGCAGAGGCTCCCGAGCAGGTGAATGCCGCGCTGCGCCTTGGTGGGCTGGCCGGCTTCCTCGAAAGCCTGGAAAAGCTGCTCCCGGGTCGCACCCGGCGCACCCTCCGCCTTGAGGACTTCGGTGGTCTTGAAAGCAATGTCCCGGCAGTGGGCGATGTCGTCGGGGGTGATGGAGAGCTCGCGGTGGCGCCCCGCCACGGCGTTCATCAGCCGTCCACTGGTGATACCCAAAATCCAGCGGAGGTCCTCAGGGGCCAGCAGATGCAAGGTGCCCCGCATCGGCCACGATCGGACGACCGTCCCGGCGTCGAGCGCGGCGCGCACATCCGAGGCAGCGATCCCGGGCACACGCTGGCCTACCGCCCATAATGCCGAGCCGAGATCCTGCGCCTGCATGGCCGTCATCCAGCGGACGGCCTCGGGGACAGTGGAAAAACCGCCACCCAACAAGCCTTGGCTGGCGAGCCGCAATCGGCCCAGGACGCGCGGAGTAAGGGGTGCAGGCATGCTTCATCCTAAAAGCAGCAACAAGCACAGGGAACCTTGCCACGCCTCCCAGCCGTCACCCAGCAGCGGCTCCTAGGATGGTTCCATGCTTTTCGGTGATCTTGCTCCGCTCGTGCGGCCGCTGAGCCGGTGGTTGGCTACCGCCGGCTGGTTCTGCACGCTGGTCGGGCTTGGTGCCGGGCTGATAGTTGCGGTCGGAACCGGCGTCAGCCTCTCCCCCTCCATGCAAGCCATCCAGACCATCAGCCTGGTGTCGACAGCTGCTGCGGCGTTGCTGATAGGAACCGCAGCGGCCAGCCAGCCCCTCTCGGATCGCCACGACGATGCCCCCGAGCCCTGGTACTACCCTGCAGCCGCAGCGCAAGTGCGCAGCTTCCTGTTGGGGGCCATAGTGTTGCTCCTGGGGCTGGTTGGCTTCGCCACCGCAGGCTTGTTCATGCCCAGTGGGCCGTCGCCGCAGAGCATCGCCTTCAGCCAGATCTTTTTGTTGGGATCGGTCAGCTGCGGGCTCACCTTCCTGCTGCTGAACAAGGTGCTCCCCATCGCCGAACGCCGGACCCGCTAAGCGCAGGCGCTGTTGGCTACAGGCTGACGCCGATCAGCAGGGGCTCCGGGTGCAGCTCAATACCAAAACGTTCGACGACGCCGGCCCTCACCTCACGCGCGATGGCCACCATGTCCGCAGCCGACGCCGAGCCCCTGTTGGTAATGGCAAGGGTGTGCTTGGTGGACAGGGAAGCACGGCCGCCTGAAACGCTGGACTCCCCCAGGCCGAAGCCCTTCCCGAAGCCGGCCTGGTCGATCAACCATGCAGCGGAGAGTTTGACCAAGCCGTCCGACCCCGCGGGGTACCGGGGAGCATTCTCCGGGAGTTCCGCGGCGCGCCCGGCGGGGACGATGGGGTTGGTGAAGAAGGATCCCGTGGAGAACGTGTCGCGGTCGGCGGCATCGAGGACCATGCCCTTGGATGCCCGGAGCCGGAGAACTTCACGGCGGACATCGTTGGAGTAGGCCCGCTTTCCAACCTGGACACCCAGGGCCCGCGCCAACTCGGCGTAGCGGATCGGGGCACTCATGCGGCCCAGCGGCAGCTGGAATTCCACTGTCAGCACCACGTACCGCGGGGATCCTTCAACAGTGGTCTGCTTCAGGATCGAATCCCGGTAGCCGAACTTCAACTCCGAATTGGTGAAGGTCTGGACGGCGTTGCGCTCCCTGTCCCACGTCCGCACTGCGGCAATGGTTTGGGAAACGTCTGCCCCGTAGGCTCCTACGTTTTGCACCGGGGTTGCGCCCGTGGAGCCAGGAATGCCGGAGAGAGCTTCCAGGCCCGACCACGCATGCAGCACGGAGTACTCCACCAACGCATCCCAGTTGTGGCCCGCCTGGACCACCACGGAGACACCTCCGCAGCTGTCCTCGGAGTTCACGGTGAAACCCTCGGAAGCGATCTTCAGGACAGTGCCCGGGTAGCCGTCATCGGAGATCAGCAGGTTGGACCCTCCACCGATGATCAGGAGTTTCTCCCCCGCAGCATCTGCCGAGCGGACGGCGTCGATGATTTCTGCTTCGGTGCGGGCTTCGACATAGTTCCCTGCGGGGCCGCCGACGGCAGCTGTGGTCAATTCTGAAAGAAGCATCTGGGTCACCAATCAAGCCTAACGGGATTCGCTGGACTCCACGGACGCTGCTTTCTGCTTGCCGGCCAGCGGCGCCAGGAAGAAGCTGACCACCAGCAGGAGCAGGGGCGCCAGCAGGGAGTGGAGGATGCCGAAATGCTCGGCCAGCAGTCCGAGGAGGGGCGGCCCGCACAGGAACGCGCCGTATCCAATGGTCGACACCACGGAGACGCGGGCGGCTGCATGGACGGGATCATCCGCCGCGGCGGACATGCCGACCGGGAAGCCCAGCGAAGCACCAAGGCCCCACACCGCCAACGCCACGAAGGCAAGCCAAGGAACCGGGGAAAATACGAAAAGTGCAAGACCCACGACGGCGGTGGCGGAGCACCAGCGCATCACCCGTACGCGCCCGAACCGGTCGAGCACGACAGTTCCGGTGAACCGGCCAACAGTCATGAACGTGACAAACACGCCATAACCCACAGCGCCCGCCGCGTCGCTTTGCCCGTGCCCATCGGCCAGCGCCAAAGCCACCCAGTCTCCCGCAGCGCCTTCTGCCAAGGCCAACCCAAGGACCAAGACCCCGATCAGAAGGGTACGGCGGTCGCGCCAGGCGAGGGCGACAAGCCGCTTGTTGTCCAGCGGTGGGGCGGTCTCTGCCTCGGCCCCGGAGCCGGAGGCCCCGGAGCCGGAGGCCCCGGAAGGCTGGACGCTGACAATGGGCAGCGGTCCCGTAGACGGGTCCTGGAAGGTGTCCGTCTCACGGGGCTTGTAAGGTGCGGCAGCGGGGGCAGACTTTTCCGCACGGAACCAGAAACTTGCTGTGACAACCGAGGACGCAACCACTACGCCCACCACCAGGAAGTGCCAGAAGACAGGCATGTCCACTGCGGCTGCCCATGCTCCGAAACCTGCCGCGGCTACGGTTCCAAGGCTGAAGGCCCCGTGCAAGTGCGGCATGATGTGCCGTTCCAGCCCACGTTCGAGTGCCGCACCTTCCACGTTGGATGCCGTGTTCCAGCTTGCAGTACCCAGCCCCAGGACAACCAGGCCTGCGGCAACAATGAGCGGGCTGGCAGCGATCGAGGTGCCGATGCCCACGATGACCAGGCCCGTACTGACCATGCAACTGCCGATCCTCGTGGTCAGTTTGGGGCCAAGCCGCAGCACGATGAGCCCCGAAGCAGAAATCGAGATAAAGGACGCAACAGTCATGCACATCAGCAACAGGCCGATGCCGCCCGGGGTCAGGTCCAGGCCATCACGGATCGCCGGCAGCCGGGACACCCAGGTGGCAAAGGCGACCCCGCTGGCGGCGTAGGAAGCAAGAACAGCGACGCGCCACCGCAACATTTCCGTCGCAGTGGCACGCCGCTGTGCGTCGTTTGCTTGGCTCAAGAGACCTTCACAACCGCCTGCGACTTCATGAGGACTTTCTGTCCGGCAGCCACCACGGTGAGGTCGATACGGGCGGTGCGGGCATCGGCGTCGAGCGCTCCCACCACGCCGGTGACATCGATAACAGCGCCTGCCTCATCGGTGCCGGTGGTGTCGGTGACTACTACGGGCTTGGTGAAGCGGGTCTGGTAGTCGACGACGGCGGCTGGGTCGCCTGCCCAGTCGCTCACCAGCTGCACGGCCGCACCCATGGTGAACATGCCGTGGGCGATGACGCCCGGGAGTTCCACGGACGTTGCGAAGGACTCGTTCCAGTGGATGGGGTTGAAGTCGCCGGAAGCTCCTGCGTACTTCACAAGGTCCTGGCGGGTGACGTCAATGCTGCGCGTGCCAATTTCCTGGCCCACGCTCAGTTCTTCGAATGAGTGGCTCATGGCTACTGTCCCTCTCCGCGGACCAGGATCGACGAGGTTGTGGTGGCGACTTTTTCGCCTGCCTCCGTGGAAATCTCGGAGCGCGTGGTGATCATGGCTCCCCCGCCCATGGCCCGGACGCCGTCGACGTGGAGTTCGGCCACCAGGCGGTCCCCGGCAACGATGGCGCGGTGGTGGGTGAACCGCTGATCGGCGTGGACCACGCGGGAAAAGTCGATGCCCGACTCAGGGTCTTCAACCAGTTGGGCATCAGCGCGCTGGGCAATGATGATGGCGAACGTCGGGGGTGCTACGAGGTCGCTGTGGCCGAGGGCTTTGGCTGCCTCAACATCGAAGTGCGCCGGGTTGCTGGCCTTCACGGCCTTGGCGAACTCGCGGATTTTTTCACGACCGACGTCGTATACCTCTGCGGCAGGGTAGCTTCGGCCCTGCAGGTCCGGATTGATACTCATGCACCAACCCTATCGGGCACCGGCCGTGCAGGAAGAGCGGAACTCCCGGCTGCCTATTTCTTGTAGCTCTTGCGGATCTTCTGGCCTCGAACCACCAGTCCTGTGACATGAAGGATCAGTCCGACGCCGATCACGGGCAAGGACGCCACTGCCAGCGCCTGGTTGCCGGTGGTGTTCCCAAGAATGGACAGGATGAGTCCGACGGCGATCAGCCCCATGGCGCTGAAGACCAGCACTTTGTAGGCGGTTGAGGCGGTGGCCCAGAATTGTTCAAGCACCGTCCAAGTCTACCGGGGCTCTAGAACAACGAATCCTGCAGTGCCGGGATCTCCGTGGTGTGGGGCCCGAATTCGATGCGTCGTCCCTTCAGCGCGCCGAGGTCGGCCACGAAAGTACCTTCCACTTCATTGCCCCCGGCGTCGGGCAAGCCCGCCAAGGCGATGGCCCCCGACAGTGAGTGGACCCGCAAACCGTGCCCGCCGCCGTCGAACGCTGTCGGGTACGGATGGCGGATGGCGCCTGACGGCCGGGCGCTGCACAGCTGATGGGCCAACTCAGGCCGCTCCCACTCCTCCTCCACAACGGTGAAACCCGTCATGGCCAGACCCGACAGCAATTCACGCACGTCGGCGGCATGTTTCCGGTTGATGGCCTGGAGTTCGACGCCGTCACGCGGCTCCACGAGCGATGCCGCCTTTGCTGCCGAACGGACCTGCTGGACGAGGCCAAGGTCCCGGGTTACGAGGTCCTCGAGCACGCGGACCACACGGCCGTCTTCAGCGCGCGAAACATACGAAGCGTGGACGGCGCCCTGCTCCGCCAGGCGATTCCATTTGCGCCGGGCCGAAGCAGTACCAACTTTGCTGGCACCGTTGGCGAAAGTGGCCACGTAGAGCCAGTGCGGCTGCATGAGATAGGACCGGAGCCCAGGAGGCACGGAGCCGCCGCGGTGGAAGTCGTGCATGAGCCGGGAGTCGTCCCGCGCGAAGCAGGCGCCGCACTGTTTGCCACGTTCGGCAGGAGAACCGCCAGGACAGGGAACATGTGTCCTCTCGCCCGGACCATGTACCTTGACGTGGCCAAGGCACCACAATCCGGGCATAACACGCAGGCCCAGGGATGAACCCTGGGCCAACGCAACATCACTGAATTCCCCATCCGGGGTGTGGAGCCGCAATGCCGGGGATGATGAGTCCCACGCGACTCCGTGGACCAGCACGGGGCCCCTTACAGGGAAGGCTGGACCCCGAAGGCCACGGCGAGCTTCATGATCTTCTCAGCACGGCCCAGGCGCGGCAGGTCGGAGCCGTCGCGGATGACGCGGCCGTTGGCTTCGAAGTCGTTCATGAAGTCGGTGGCCCAGGCAACGTCGGAAGGCGTGGGGCTGATGACCTCGTTGATGACCGTGGTCTGGTCGATGGCCAGGCACAGCTTGCCGGTCATACCCATGGTCACGGTGATGCCCGTCTGCTCGCGCAGGATCGGGTGGTTGGTGCCGACGGTGGGTCCATCGATGGGTCCCGGGAGGTTGCCTACGCGGCTGGCGACAACCAGCTTGGCCCGCGGGTACGCCATGGCCTCAGGCGTTGCGGCCATGCCGGTGTCGCGGCGGAAGTCACCGGAACCGAAGGCCAGGCGGAAGGCACCCTGTGCGCGGGCGATGTGGTTCGCTTCCTCAATGCCGAGGGCTGATTCCACCAAAGCAACCACGGGAGTCTTGCCGTCCATTCGGTGATACGACTCAGTGACCTGGTCAGCGGATTCGGTCTTGGCGAGCATGACGCCCAGGAGCCCCGGGGTACCGCGCAGGCCGGCGAGGTCATCGGCCCAGAAATCGCTGGTGGCGTCGTTGATACGGACCCAGGCCTGGCCGCCGCCGGCGAGCCAGTTCACGACGTTTTCGCGGGCAGCGTCCTTCTGGGACGGGTCAACGGCGTCTTCGATGTCAAGAATGATGGCGTCAGCACGCGAAGCCGCAGATTCGTCAAAAAGCTCCGTCTTCATGGCATTCACGAGAAGCCAGGAACGGGCGATATCGGCGGGAATATTGCGGGTGGGCCGAATGGATTCGGCGGCGATGCTAGACGTCATGTATCTACCGTATCCGCCCTGCCGCCCGCAAGGCCAAGAATTCGCGTTCCTTGTGAGGATCAATACGAACTAAACGCCATATGACTGTGGAGTCCCGCAGTATGAAGGCCCGACGGCGGTACACGCCAGTCATGAACGGCCCACCTGACGCTGTTGTTCACGCGGCTCAACACTGCGTCTTTGAGTCGCCCGGTTGCCGGGAATGGCTCAGGATTTCGTCCCGTTTCGGGCTGTTTCGCAGCGTTTCCGGGCGTTACCGCGCTACTTCCCAGCCGCAGTCGTCATGGGCTTTCATCGTTCCCAAGCCGTTGCACAGCTCGCCAAGTACTTGCCGCAGCGGATCACCCCACCCACTCCAATCCATCGAAAGTAGCTCCCATGAAACTGCATCTGCCCCTCCTGAGCGTCGCGGCCGCCGTCGTACTAGCGCTGACGGTGAGCGGCTGCGGCGGTGCAGCCGAAGCCGGACAAAGCGGTCAGCCAGGCAACGAGGTCAAAGAACTTCGGTACCAAGGCTCGGCCAACAATGTGACCTTCCCCGAACTGGCAGCGGACCTCGGCTACCTGGGCGACCTGAAGCTGAACTGGGTGGGAAACACCACCAGCGGCCCGCAGGACATCCAGTCCGCAGCCACCAACCAGACGGACTTCGGCGGCGCCTTTTCCGGCGCGGTGGTGAAGCTGATCGAGGCCGGAGCCCCGGTGAAGGGCGTCGTGAACTATTACGGTTCGGACGAGTTGACCTTCAGCGGCTACTACGTCAAGGCAGAGAGCGACATCAAAGGTCCCAAGGACCTGATCGGCAAGAAGATCGCCGTCAACACCCTGGGCGCCCACCATGAGGCTGTCATCAACACCTGGCTGACCAAGAACGGCCTGAGCCAGGACGAGATCAAGCAGGTCCAGCTGGTTCCCTTGGCTCCCAACGACACCGAGGAAGCGATCCGCCGCGGCCAGGTGGATGCCGGAACGCTCGGCGGGGTCCTGCAGGACCGCGCCGTTGAAGCCGGCGGACTGCGCTCCCTGTTCAGCGACGTCCAGCTGTTCGGCAACTTCGCAGGCGGACAGATCGTGCTCCGCAACGACTTCATCGAGAAGAACCCGAACACCACCCGCACCTTCACTACCGGCGTTGCCAAGGCCATCAAGTGGGCAGCTGAAACACCGCGTGATGAGGTCATAGCCCGCTTCACCAAGATCATCGAAAGCCGTGGCCGCAACGAGAGCACCGCCAACCTGAAGTTCTGGAAGAGCCCCGGCGTACCGGACGCGGGCGTCATCCAGGACAAGGACTTCACGCAGTGGGAAGCCTGGCTGAACTCGGCCGGAATCGTCAAGGACAAGCTGACCGCGTCCAAGTACTACACCAACGACTTCAACGATCTCGCGAAGAAGGGATGACCATGACAGCGAAGATCAGCCTCAGGAATGTCACCAAAAAGTTCACGGTCCGGGCTACCAAGTCCACCCCCGCCACGACGCTGACTGCAATCGACTCCCTCAGCCTGGATGTCCGCGACGGCGAATTCCTCACCTTGGTGGGGCCCAGTGGTTCGGGGAAGACGACGCTCCTGGATCTGCTTGCCGGGCTCTCCACGCCCACCTCCGGCGAGGTATTGGTGGACGGCAAGCCGGTAACAGGACCTGGCAAAGACCGGGCCGTGGTTTTCCAGCAGTACGCCTTGTTCCCCTGGCGGACGGCTTCGGCCAACGTCTCCATCGGACTTGAGGGTGTGGGCGCGGACGGCAAAAAGCTGAACCGCCGCGAGCGCGCCGCGAAAGCCAAGGAGTACCTGGCGCTGGTGGGCCTCGCGGGCTTCGAGGACCGCTACCCCCACGAGCTCTCGGGCGGCATGAAGCAGCGCGTCGCCATCGCCCGCAGCCTGGCGTACGAGCCCGATGTGCTGCTGATGGACGAGCCGTTTGCGGCCTTGGATGCCCAGACCCGTGAGCAGTTGCAGGACGAGCTCCTCAGGATCTGGAAGGCCACCGGCAAGACCATCGTCTTCATCACGCACGGCATCGACGAAGCCGTGTACTTGGGCCAGCGCGTTGCAGTCTTGAGCGCACGTCCGGGCCGCCTCAAGGAAATCGTGGATATCGACATACCGGACCGTGACGGCGAGGAAGACATCCGCTCCAATCCTGCGTTCGTAGAGCACCGCCACCAGGTGTGGACCCTGCTTCACGACGAAGTCCGCCGGGCACAGGACGCCGGACACCGCAAGATCCTCCCGGACGGCAGTGCCCCGGACGAACCAGCAACCATCCCTGAAAGGAGCGCAGCCTGATGACCACCACCCTCGCACAGGCAGAAACCGCCGCGTCCGCACCCCAGCGGACAACCGCCGTCGAGCCTTCCGTTTCACAAGTACCCACGGCGGAACGTACGACGCCGGCCCCTGGCCTGGTGCGCCGGGTCGCCTCGGCTGTGGGTTCGGGCGTGTGGAAGTCCGCCGCCATCCTTGCCTTCCTGCTGCTGTGGGAGCTCGGGCCGACGTACTTGGCCAGCCCCTCCACCCGGGTCTTCCTTCCGCCGCTGCATGAAGTGCTTCTGGCATGGGGCAAGCTGTTCGAAGCCGGAACCATCCAAGGCCACATCGCGGCGAGCCTGACCCGTTCCGTGGCCGGTTTCGGGGCAGCCCTGGTGGCTGGTGTATCGCTGGGCTTGCTGATTGCCTGGTACGGACGGCTGAACTCGGTCCTGAACCCGTTGCTGGAACTCTTCCGCAACACCGCCGCCCTTGCCCTGCTTCCGGTCTTCACGCTGCTGCTGGGTATCGGTGAGGAATCCAAGATCAGCATCGTGGCGTACGCTGCGTTCTTCCCGGTGCTGCTCAATACGATCGCCGGCGTGAAGACCGTGGATCCGTTGCTGATCCGGGCCGCGCGTTCGCTGGGCCTGAACAGCTTCCGACTGTTCCAGAAGGTCATCCTGCCCTCGGCGGTGCCGACCATTTTCACCGGCATCCGCATGGCGGGCACCGCGTCCATCCTGGTGTTGATCGCAGCCGAAATGGTCGGCGCCAAAGCCGGACTCGGTTACCTGATCGTGAACGCGCAGAGCAGCTTCCTTATCCCGGACATGTACGCGGGCATCCTCACGGTCTCCCTGCTCGGGCTTGGCGTGAACTTCCTGCTGGTCGGCCTTGAACGGCACTTCTCCCGCTGGCGGACCGCCGTTGGTTCTGCCGCTTCCTAAGTTTTACCCGTGGCGATCCAGCCACACCCATCACTGAAAAAGGAAAAACAATGACTGTCATTACCGAAACCAAGCTCGAATTCGCCAAGCTGGGCTCCCGCATCGGCGCCGAGATCCGCGGCCTGGACATCAGCGGCGACCTGAGCGAGGACAATGTTGCCCAGATCCGTGCAGCGCTCAACGAACACAAGGCACTGGTATTCCGTGAGGCCAACATCCTCACGGACGAAGCCCAGGTGAAGTTCGCTTCGCACTTCGGGCCTTTGACCAAGGCGCACCCCACCGTGGCATCGGTGGAGGGCGAAGAGAATGTCCTGCCGGTGGACAGCGAGAACGGTTCGGCCAACAACTGGCACACGGACGTCACCTTCGTGGTGAACCCGCCCCAGGCTTCCACTCTGCGCAGCATCGACCTGCCTGCTTACGGTGGCGAGACCTTGATCGCTTCGTCGGCCGGTGCCTACCAGGACCTTCCGGAGGAGTTGCGGAACTTCGCGGACACCCTGTGGGCCATCCACACCAACGACTACGACTACTCCGTTCCCAAGAACCTGGAGCACGCCAACGCCGAGGAGCGCCGCAAGGAGTTCACCCGCTTGAAGTTCGAGACCGCCCACCCCGTGGTCCGCGTCCACCCGCTGACCGGCGAGCGCGGGCTCTTCATCGGCGGCTTTGCGCAGCGGCTTCGGATTGTGGGGCTTTCCAACACCGAGTCGAAGGACATCATCCGCTTGCTGCAGGCCTACGTGACCCGTCCGGAGAACGTGGTCCGGGTGAACTGGGAACCCAACCAGGTGGTGTTGTTCGACAACCGCATTACCCAGCACTACGCTCCGGACAACTACGACGGCCAGCCGCGCAAGCTCAACCGCGTGACGATCGCCGGCGACATCCCCGTGGGCATCGACGGCAAGCAGAGCCAGGCCATCCAGGGTGATTCCAGCACCTACTCCGTGGTGGCCGAACTGTCGTAGGGGGTCTTATGTGTTGCTGTTGTAACCCAGCTGAGTCGCAGTAGATGTCGTTTGAGCCTTGATGACGACAAGAACTGCGACTCAGTTGGGTTTAAGGGATGTTGCTTCCCCGGGCCGCCATCCACAGGCCGTACCACTCGGCCCGGGACATCTGCGCGGCCACGTCGGCAGCGTCGGCGCAGGCGCCGATGCGTGAAAGGTTGGTGGTGCCGACCACCGGCGATATCCGCGCAGGATGCTTCATGAGCCAGCCCAGCAGGACGGCTTCCACCGTGGTGTGCTTTTCCGCAGCAAGTCGCTGGAGCATCGCGGCAGTCGCCGTCTCCGCGTCCGATTGCGCGCCCGCACCTGTGTACCGCCCTTGGGCCAAGGAGCCGTACGCCTGAAGC
Organism: Paenarthrobacter sp. AB444; assembly: GCF_028736865.1. NCBI lineage: Bacteria > Bacillati > Actinomycetota > Actinomycetes > Micrococcales > Micrococcaceae > Paenarthrobacter > Paenarthrobacter sp. AB444. The sequence goes on from NZ_JAQZBY010000010.1 coordinate 71,084, forward strand.
TCGATCCCCTTGTCCATGCAGTGCTCAAGTGTCCCGTGCGGGAAGCCGGACCCAGCGCTTTCCGGATGGTTGACCAGCACTGTGCTCTCCAGCCAATCGCGCTTGAGCAGGCTCATCTCCAGTTGGTTCGCCACGACCGGCGTTTCCAGGCGGTCCTGGAGGTAGGCAATCTGGGCGCCGGACATGTTGGACACACCCAGTTGCCGCACCTTGCCTTCGGCCATCAACTGCCCGACGGCGTCAGCCACCTTGCGCGCGTCCATCAAGGGATCGGGCCGGTGCAGGAGCAGCACGTCAACGTACTCCGTTTGGAGCCGCTTCAGGCTCTCGTTGACCCGTTCGAGGATGGCTTCGCGGCTAAGGTCGTAGTGCGTCTGCAGTCCCCGCTCCCCCAGCCTGATCCCGCATTTGGTCTGCAGCTGGATCTTCTCCCGCAGGCCGTGCGAACGGACGAGGACCTCACCAAAGACGGCCTCTGATTTACCGCTGCGGTAGATGTCGGCGTGGTCGAAAAGCCCGATGCCGATACCCTGCGCCGATTCAATCACTGCAGCGGCCTGGTCGATTTCAGCGGCCCCGTAGGAGGTGCCGTCCCAGGAACCGCCCAGTCCCATGCAGCCGTAGATGAGGCGTCCCCGCCCGTTCGCATTGTTCACTTGTTGTCTTTCCCGTGCGCTTAGGCTTCGCGGACAATCCAGGCGGTGGTATCGGCCGGAAGCTTGCCGTCCTCCAGGGGACCGCTGCTGACGACGACGGTCCCCGCCGGAAGCTCGAACGCTTCTGCGCCGAAGTTGGTCACTGTTTCCCAGCCACCGGGGCGGCTGAAGTGCAGTACCTCGGGGTTGCCCGTTTCCACCCACTCGAGTTCTTCTTCGGTTTGAAGTTCACTGCGAAGACGCAGGGCCTGGCGGTAGAGCTCAAGGGTTGAGCCTTCAATGCCTTCCTGCGTGGACACGGCGTAGTCCTTGAACCAGGCAGGTTGGGGCAAGTGTGCGGTGCCGGCGCCGAAGCCGAAGGATGGGCCCTCCGGAGTCCACGGCAGCGGGACGCGGCAGCCATCACGGCCGATTTCCACACCCTTGTTGCGGAAGAACGACGGGTCCTGCCGTTCTGAGTCAGGAATCTCGGTGACTTCGCGCAGCCCGAGCTCTTCACCCTGGTACAGGTAGGCCGAACCGGGAAGTGCGAGCAGAAGCAAGGAAGCCGCCCGTGCCCGCTTGAGGCCAAGTTCGATGTCCAGCTCTTCAGCGGGAGCACCTGCGAGCAACCAGCCCTTGCCGTCCTGGCCCTTGGGCTCGGCACCGGTGATGTCCTGGGCTGCGTTGGTTCCCTGCGCGACGGAACCACCCTTCGGCAGCCCGTAGCGGGTGGCGTGCCGGACGACGTCGTGGTTGGAAAAGACCCACGTGGAGGAGGCTCCGGACTCCTTGGCGTGCACCAGGTTGTCCGTGATGATCTTCTTGAAGGATGCGGCGTCAAAGTCCGACTGCAGCAGGTCGAAGTTGAAGGCCTGGCCCAGGCCCTCGGGGCTGGCGTAACGCGCGCGGCGTGACTCGTGGACCCAGGCTTCGGCGACGGCCGTCCGGGGCGGGTTGTATTCGTTGAAGAGTTTGCGCCACTCCGCGTAGACCTCGTGGACTTCGTCCCGGTCCCAGAAGGGGTGGGAGCCGTCGATGAAACCGTCGGTTCCGTGGGCCTTCTTCAGGAGGTCTTCCTTCATGGGCATCGGCTCGGACAGGTCCTTCGCCATGCCGTGGGCAACGTCGATGCGGAAGCCGTCCACGCCTCGGTCGGACCAGAAGCGCAGGGTCTTCAGGAAGTCTTCGCGGATCTCCGGGTTCTCCCAGTTAAAGTCCGGCTGCTCCTTGGCGAAGATGTGCATGTACCACTGGCCGGGGGTGCCGTCCGGTTCCGTGATGCGCTCCCAGATGGGTCCGCCGAACACGGAGTCCCAGTCCGACGGCGGTACTTCGCCGTTTTCGCCCTTGCCGTCACGGAAGATGTAGCGATCCCGTGCGGCCGAGCCCTTCGGCGATGCGAGTGCTTCCTTGAACCACTCGTGGCGGTCGGAGGAGTGGTTGGGGACGATGTCCACTACGAGCTTGATGCCGGCGGCGTGCAGGGCTGCGGCCATCTCGTCAAAGTCTTCGAGCGTTCCGAGCTTGGGGTCCACGTTCCGGTAGTCGTCGACGTCGTAGCCGCCGTCGGCGAGCGCGGAGGGGTAGAACGGGCTCAGCCACACGGCATCGACGCCGAGTTCCTGCAGGTAGGGAACCTTGGCCGTGATGCCTTTGATGTCACCGAGGCCATCACCGTTCGCGTCGTAGAAGCTGCGGGGGTAGATCTGGTACACGGCAGCTTGGCGCCACCAGTTGGGGTCGGCCATGCGGTCGGAGTGGGACAGGTTTGCCTTGGTGGCGGAGGTGCTCACGAAACTCCTTTGATTTAGATTCTAAATTTAGTTCCCGAACCAGTATGTGACGGCTGGCACGGGAGGTCAACAGCACTTCCGGGGTCAGCCCTTCACAGCGCCCTGGGTAACCCCCGCCATGACCCACCTCTGCGTGAACAGGTACGCAACGATAGCCGGGGCCATGGCCATCAGGTAAGAGGCGAAGGAGACGTGGTAGTTGTTGCTGAACTGCGTCTGGAACAGGCTCTGCCGCACGGGAAGGGTCTGGAGTGCGGGATCGGAAATGATCAATGAAGGCATCATGAAGTCGTTCCAGGCATAGAGGAAGGCGAAAATACCCACCGTTGCGCTCATGGGAGCCAGCAAGGGGAAGATCAGTTTCCAGAAGGTCTGCCAGGTGGTGGCTCCATCGATCCTGGCGCTTTCTTCCAACTCCATGGGTATGGAGCGCAGGAACGCGGTGAAGAGCAGCACGCTGAAGCTCAGCTGGAACATCGTGGCCAGAAGGATCACACCGAAGGGATTGTCCAGGCCCAGCCGCCCGGTCAGCTGGATCTGCGGCAAGGCTACCACCGGGAACGGGATGAACATCGCCGCGAGCAGGTAGAAGAACGAATAGCGGAACAAGCGCCTGTCCCAGTTCCGGACAATCGCATACGAGGCGAAGGCCGCAAGGACGATCGTGGCAACCACGGTCCCGGCGGTAACCAGCAAGGACATCGCCGCCCCCACGGGGAAGTTGGTCAGCGTCCAGGCCTGGATGAAACCGTCGAGGCTGAAGGGAGCCGGCAAGGAGAAGGCATTGCCGTCCACGGCCTGCCCTTGCGTCTTGAACGCCATGGAGACGGTGACATACAGGGGCAGCAGCACAGTCACTGCGCACAGGACAAGGACGGTGGTCGCGGACCAGTTGATCCGCTCCGGCTTTTCGGGTGAGCGCCGGGCACCCGCAGAGGTGGCCTTGGTGGCGTGTGCAGAGTCGAGGGTGGCTTGTGTGCTCATCAGAGGGCATTCCGTCCGCGGGTCAGGGATAGCTGTACAAGGGAAATGGCAATGGCTACCAGGAAGAAGATTGTGGCGTTGGCCATCTGGTAGGCATAGTCTCCGCCGTTGAAACCGGTAATGACCGTCATGGCGATGCTTCGCGTGGAGGTACCCGGTCCGCCGTTGGTCAGACCCACGATGATGTCGTAGGCGTTGAGGAAACCCTTGAACCCGAGGATGACATTGATGACCACATAGCCGGCAACCAGCGGCAGCGTGATTTTGAGAAGCTGTTGTGTCTTGCTCGCACCGTCGAGGTCTGCTGCCTCATAGACGTCCCCCGGTACCGCGACGAGGCCCGCGATGTAGATGAGCAGGGATCCAGGAACTGCCTGCCATGCAGTGACCAGCACGATCGCGATCCACGCCAGGTCGGGGTTGGCCAGGAGGCTCCCCTCCAGCCAAGGGATTCCTGCGGAAGCGCCGAACGCCGGCAGGGAGTTCGAAAAGAGGAAGTTGAACACGTAGGCGATGATGATGCCGGAGACAACCATTGGGATCACGAAGATGGTCCGCAGCGCAGACTTCATGCGGATGCGGGAGGTCAAGCCGACGGCCAGCAGGAAAGCGATCACGTTCACCGCGATGACGGTGACAATCGAGAAGCCGAACGTGAACAAGTAGCTCTGCAGGATGGCGGGGTCGCTGAAGAGGGCGATGTAGTTGGTCAGCCCGACGAACTCCCAGTCTCCGATGCCAATGGAGTCCGTAAAGCTGAAGAAGATTCCGATGACTCCCGGGACTGTGATGGCCAAGGTGAATAGGACAAGGCTCGGCAGGAGGAAAAGGTAGAAGATGGGTTCAACCCGTTTCCCCTTGCGCTGCCGCGGGGCCGACGCCGGGCCCCGGCCGTTGCCAGGGGTTCCCTGGTCTTCTGATGTTTGGGGCGTTGCGATGATGGACATTTTTCTGGCTCCCTGTCTCTGCGCTACTGGCGGAAGGCCAGGCGTGCCCAGTCTGCGTCGAGTGTGCGGAGGGTGGATGTGGGGTCGGCACCAAACACGAGCGCCTGCGTGTAGTTCATGATGGGGATTGTTTTGGGAACCAGCACGGATGGCCCTTGGTACACCTGGGCGTTGTTGTAGTAGTTGGCCATACCCTCCACGCGGGGGTCGGGCACTCCGCTTGCATCCTTGGTGGGAGTGAATCCCAGCTGCGAAGCGTTGTACGCCTCGATCACGTCCGGCCTGTAGAGGTACTCGAGGAATTCATGGGCCGCGTCTTTGTGTTTGGACGCCTCCGGAATCCAGGCGGCAAGGTCCACGTTCACCCGAACGCGCAGGTCTTCCGGATTTTCCGTCATCGGCAGCGGAAACGTTCCGAGTTGCAGGTTCGGAGCGGTCTTGGCAACCTCGCTGAAGGCCCAGGGGCCCTGAAGGTACATCGCTGCCTTGCCCTGCGAAAACGCGAGGTTTCCGTCTCCGTAAGCGCGGCTGGCGGCGTCCTTGTTGACGTAGTTCTTTGCCAGCGTCAGCATCTTGTCCACGGGCTGGTCGAAGTCCTTTTGGAATGACGCTTGGGATTCGGGCCCCACGGCGGTCCCTTCGGATTCCAGCTTGTCGAAAAAGCCGAGAGTATCCAGCTGGCCACCCACGGAGTAGTCGAACCACCCCTGGGCGATGGTCCAATCATCTTTCCAGGTTGCATAGAACGGCGTCACTCCGGCCGCTTTGAGCTTGTCGCACGCAGCGACCAGTTCGCTCCAGGTACGTGGAACCTCGATGTTGTTGGCGGCGAAGATCTCCTTGTTGTAGATCACCGACGAGGCCATGATCGAGTACGGCAAGGCGCTGGTCCGACCCGGATAGGAGCCGTACTGGTCCATCAGCGGCTGGAGGTCTTCGCGGATGCGCGAAGCGGCCCCTGTTTCAGACAAGTCGCTCAGGACTCCTCGCTGGACAAACCGCGAGGTTTCCATGTTGTAGTTGGCCAGGGCGATGTCCGGCGGGTTGCCCCGGACGAAGCTCGCAGACACCACGTCCACGCCGGAGGTGTCCAACACGACTTCCGTATGGTCCTGAGATGCGTTGTAGTCGGCGACCAGCTTTGTCATGAAGCCGATCGCCTCCCGCTTGCTGAAGGTGAAGCGGATGGTCTCTTTCCCCTGATCCCCGGAGCATCCCGAGAGCAGTCCCGCAAGCAATGCCAATCCGAGACCCATTGCTGCCATGCGTTTCTTGCGTGTCACTTTCACAGACACGTAGTCCTTTCGTCGTGCGGCCCCTCTGCCGCATGCGTCGGATGATGGCGCGCTACACCACCCAGGAATTTAGATAGGAAATAAATTTATTATCTGCGACAAGTATTCTGTGAGCGCCGCCACACGGTCAAGCCGGCCGGCGTAACAGGGCGAAGTTTAAATTTATGTACTAAATTTAGAGCGGCCGATGAGTCCTTCCATCGCCTCGCCTTAAAGTTGGGAGCACTGCATGATGAGCGGAACCGCGCCGTCCACACAGTTGGTACGCAGGCTCAACGCCGGAGCCATGCTCAAAGCCATGCGCGGAGCAGGGGTCGTCACAGGCACGGAGCTCATGACCCTGACAGGTTTGTCCCGGGCCACTGTCATCTCCATCTGTGATGAATTGGTCCGGCTCGGCTGGCTGCAGGAGCTCGAGAACCAGCGTGGCGCGGGCGACTACATCAAGGGCAGGCCCGCCCGCAGGTTTGTTTTTGACGACGGCGCTGCGAGCGTTCTGGGAATAGATATCGGCGTCAACAAGATCACCACAATCGTCGCCGACATGGCCGGGACCCCGCTGTCCCAGGTCACCAGGCCCTTCCGGACCTATAACGTCTCAGCAGCCGAACGGGCCGACGTCCTGGACAAGATTGCCGCCGAGGCACTCGAGAAAGCGGGCGTTCCCGCCGACTCCGTGCTGGCGGTATCGGTCGGCGTCGCAGCACCCGTCAACCGGGAAGGCGAAGTCCTCACAGTCCAGGAGTTCTGGAAGTCCTTCGACGTCCGCCGGATCGTCTCGGAACGGCACGGCTGGCACGTGCTGCTGGAAAACGACGCCAACCTCGCGGCCCTTGCCGAACGCTGGCGGGGTACGGCCAAGGGCGTGGACAACCTGGTGGTCATGCTGGCCGGCGACCGGCTGGGCTCGGGCATTCTCGAATCGGGGCGCCTGCTGCACGGTCATCTGGGCGGGTTCGGCGAACTGGGGTTCCTCAACAACGTCGAGGGCGTGGGGAGCACCTACGGCATTGCATACGAAGCCACCGCGGCAGGCCGGGAAGCCTTGAAGACGCAGACAGCCACAAAGCTGCGGGCACTCTGCGGCGGGAATCCCGATGCCCTGACCGCCGAGATGGTCTTCACCGCTGCCGCAGAAGGTGACGCTGCCTCCAAGAAGGCATTGGAGAGCGTCTCCCTCCGCATGGCGAAGGTAATTGGCGCCATCAGCACACTGGTCAATCCCGAACTCGTGGTGATCGCCGGAGGAGTCGCCGCTTCAGCCGAAGTGCTGCTGCCAGGCATCGCCAAACACCTTCCGGAGTTCACCTTCACTCCCCCGAGGCTGGCGACCTCCATTGTGGGCGACGGAATAGTTTCCCTCGGAGCCATCCGGCATGCCTTGGACTACGTCGAGGAACACGCGCTGGACCTCTCCCCCTCCTCGCGGCCCAACCGGGCGTCCTGAGCCTGCGCCAAGCGCCAACTACTCCGGCATGGACATGGTCCGCAGGTCCAGCTGGCGCAGGACCCGGTCCGCCACCTCGGGATCGGTCCCCGGCTCATTCCGGGCCTGGACCACTTCCATCCGGGCCGCATCCAGGGCGATGGTCTGGACAGTGATGGCCAATTCCCGGCCCCGCTCGCGTTTTTCCTTGGCAGACTCGTTCTTCAGGGTGCCATCGAGCAGCTCGGCGTGCAGCCGGCGCATCTTCTCCTTCACCAGCGCCACCTTCTCCGGAGGAAGCTCCTTCATCAGGTCGTGGTCCTTCAGGGCAGCAACCGCCGCCGTCTGTGCCCGCTTGGCCAGCAGGCGCGCAGCATCCTTTTCATGCGAGCCGTCCTCGGTAGCGTCCAGTACCCGCATCAACCACGGCAGGGTCAGCCCCGGAAGAACCAGGGTGGCAAGCAGCACGGCGCAGGAAATGACCAGGATCTCGTGCCGCGCAGGGAAGTCGCTGCCATCCGGCAACGTCAACGGAAGCGCCAAGGCCAGCGCCAGCGTGGCAAGGCCCCTCATTCCGCACCATGTCAGGATGAGCACCTCTTTGGGTGAGGTGGGCTGCAGAAGGTTGCGCCGCCGTCGGGCCGTCAAGGCAAGCAGCCCAAGCCACAGGTACCGCACCACGAACACCAGGACACAGATCACCACGGCCATGCCGACCATGCCGAAAATGGCAGTGCCTTCGTCCCGGATCACCTGCCGGATCTCCAGCCCCACCAGGCCGAAGGCCAGGCCCGTGGCGAGCAACTCCACCACGTCCCAGAACGCCGTCCGCGTCACGCGCTCCGCTGCGTCCTGCGGTCGGGCGTGGCGCTGCAGTTCCAAGGCAGTAACGACGACGGCGACCACGCCGGAGGCGTGCAGCTCTTCGGCGAGGATGTAGGCAGCAAAAGGAACCACCAGGGTGACTGCGCTGCGTGCAACCATGGACGTGACCAGCTTGGTAATGAATTTGGTCAGCCAACCCATCGCGATGCCGATCACGACGGCCAGCGCCGCACCCAGCACGAACTGGGGGATGACCTCGGGGCCTACTTCCTTGCCGGACATGGTGGCTGCGACGGCAGCCTGGAAGATCACGATGGCAGCGGCGTCGTTGAAGAGGCCTTCACTTTGAAGAACGGTGATGAGCCGGCGCGGCATATGCACACGGCCTGCCACGGACTCCACGGCTACGGGATCCGGCGGCGCCACCATGGCTCCCAAGGCGATTGCAGCGGGGATACCAATGCTTGGAATCATCAACCAGGCGGCCCCGGCCACCGCGGCGGTGGTCACCACCACCAAGGCGACAGCCATCAGCAGCAACGTCCGCCAACGGACACGGAAAACCGCCCAGGAACTCTTCTGGGCCGTGGCGAAGAGCAACGGCGGAAGGAAGATCGGCAGGATCAGTTCGGGCGAAATCTCGAACTCGGGAAAGCCGGGAATGAACGTGAGGGCAACCGCCAGCAGCAGCATGAGCACCGGATACGGCAGGCGGAGCCGGTCCCCCAGACCGACGGCGAATACTGTTGCAAGCAGCAACCCGACTATGAGCGCCAGCTGATCCATGTTCCTGCTTCCCCAGATGTTGTACGGCCCCTTCCCCGGCCGGACCGGAAAAGTTCCCTACAAACATATCCCGGGGCACGGACACTTCCCCGCGAGCGCGTGGCTCAGCGGCGCCTTCACTCCTTGGTCAGGGCGTCCACCACGTCCTCGGTACCGTCCTTGAACGGGAGGGTCTTGCCGATGGTCTCCGGCAGCTCCAGGACAGCGGCAGCCACCAGGGCAACGTTGGCCCGGGACGTCTGCGTGCCGTCATCGGGGTTTTCTGGATGCAGTTCGATCAACCCCGTTGCCGGCTCATCGGTCAGGCTGCCGGGTCCCAGGACTGTCCAGTCAAGGTCCGTGCCGCGCAAGTAGTCATCAGCCGCAGCCTTGGACTCCGCGTAAGCGAAGAAGGGGTTTTCTTCCGGGACACCGTGCTCCTTGGAAGCACCAATGTAGGAAACCATGACGTATCTCTTCACACCCGCCTCCGCCGCAGCCTCCATGGAACGGATGGCAGCGTCCCGGTCCACGGCATAGGTCCTTGCGGGGTTGCCCCCACCGGCCCCCGCGGACCAGACCACGGCATCATGGCCCTGCAGCGCCTGGGCGAGTTCCGCCGTCGTCGAATGTTCAACGTCCAGCACCTCAGCGGAGGCCCCCGTTCCCGTGACATCCGCCACATGGTCGGGATTTCGGATGAAGGACGTGACGTCGTGACCTTCACCACTAAGAATCCGGGACAGATGCAGGGCCACTTTCCCGTGGCCGCCAATAATCGCGATTCGGCTCATGGACCCATTCTGTCCCAGAAAACAAAAAACCCCGCAGACAATATCTGCGGGGTCTTGCTCTGTAGCGGTGGGGAGGCTCGATCTCCCGACCTCACGATTATGAGTCGTGCGCTCTAACCAACTGAGCTACACCGCCACGGATGAGAAAAGCCTGCGTCAGCCGGTCAAACCGCCTTGACGCAGGCCCTCATCCAGAGCCCCCCACCGGAATCGATCCGGTGACCTCGTTCTTACCAAGAACGCGCTCTACCACTGAGCTAGGGGGGCAACGAGTAAATACTCTACCGGACGTTTTCAGAAGCTACAAATCGGCGAATCCAAAGGGAAAAATGGCCTCGACACAATTTGCAAAACAGCTGTTTACCTGATCTACAAACGGAGAAAATCAGGGCAGCCGAAGCACCTGTCCGGGGTAGATCTGATCCGGGTTGGGCACGGTATCGGCGTTTGTGGCGATCAAGGCACCGAGGTCCACACCGAACTGCGCGGCAATGCCACTCATGGTGTCCCCTTGCTCCACGACAACCTCAGTGACACGCGGTGCCACGGGCCCGGGCTGGCCCGTTGCTGCAGCTGCCTCCACAGCCGCCTCCTGGGCCTGTGGCTGGATTTCCGGGGCGTCAGGATCCAAGCCCTCCTGCGACGCTTCCTCGGCGGCTGCGGCGTCTGCTGCGGCCTGTTGCCGCGCCGCTTGTGCCGCGGCAGCTTCAGCCGCGGACGTGTCCGCCGCTGAAACCTCGACGGCGGCAGCATCCTCCTCGGCCTGGGTCACCGCGGTGTTGTCCTCCACCGGCTCCGTCGCACCGCTTTCGCGCGCACCGCCGTCGTCTTGCTGTGAGCCCTTGCCTCCAAAGCCAAGGTTCTTCTTCACGTTATCCAGCAAACCCATGGAGCACCCTCCCCTGTTCTGCGGCCAGTCGGCCGGCACCTTGATCGTACGGCGGGTCGACGGCACATGTAACCCCGTTAACGCCGCAAGGGGCCGGCTCGAAAGCCGGCCCCTTGACGGGAACTACTGATTGGTCACCACGTGGCGGTGTTTACCACTTGGCGCTGTTTACCACTTGCCCTTGCGGTTGAAGTCGCGGTTGCTGCCTTCGCCGCCAGTGCGGGGCTTGCGGGCACCATCACCGTGGCCGCCGTAGCGCGAGCCGCTGGCCTGGCCACGATCGCGGTCGCCGTAGCTGCCCGAGGTGCGCTCGGCGCGGTCGCTGTAGGAGCGGCCACCACGGTCAGCGGAAGAACGCTCGCCATCGGACTTGCGGAATTCCTTCTTGAATCCGCCGTTGCCCTTGAAGTTGCCACCACCGCGGTTGTCGCGGTCGCCGTAGCCGCCGCGTTCCCGGTTGGGCCTGCGGCCGTTGTCAAGCTCAAGGTGGATCAGCTCGCCGCCGATGCGGGTACGGGACAGTGCACGCAGCTGCTCGGGGCTCAGGTCTGCCGGGAGCTCCACCAGGGAGTGGTCCGAGCGGATGTCGATGCCGCCGATCTGTGCGGAGGAGATACCGCCTTCGTTGGCAATGGCACCCACGATGGAACCCGGCATGACGCGCTGGCGGCGTCCGACGGCGATCCGGTAGGTGGCGTTGCCCTCGGTGAGCGCACGGGTCGGGCCTCGGGAACCGAAGCCGTCCTTGGAGCGCTCACGCTTCTGGTACTCCGGAGCTGCGGGCAGTTCCTTGACCAACAGGGGCTGTCCGCCCTGGGCCATGACGGCAAGGGCCGCGGCGATCTCGGCAGCCGGAACCTTGTGCTCTTCCTCGTAGGAGGCAATGAGGTCGCGGAACAAGGCCACGTCCTCGGACTCAAGGGTCTCCGTGATGCGCTCGGCGAACTTGCCAAGACGCAGCGAGTTGACGGTCTCGGCCGTGGGAAGGTGCATCTGCTCCACCGTCTGGCGAGTGGCCTTCTCGATGGCACGGAGCAAGTACTTCTCGCGCGGCGTCATGAACAGCACGGCGTCACCGTTGCGGCCTGCACGGCCGGTACGGCCGATGCGGTGCACGTAGGACTCGGTGTCGTGCGGAATGTCGTAGTTGATCACGTGGCTGATGCGCTCAACGTCAAGACCGCGGGCGGCGACGTCGGTGGCCACGAGGATATCGATGCGGCCTTCCTTGAGTGCGTCCACAGTGCGTTCACGCTGCTGCTGCGGGATGTCACCGTTGATGGCTGCCGCCTGGAAGCCACGGGACTTCAGCTTGTCGGCGAGGTCCTCGGTAGCCATCTTGGTCCGCACGAAGGCGATAACGCCGTCGAACTCTTCAACCTCGAGGATGCGGGTCAGGGCATCCAGCTTGTGGGGGCCCATGACCTGGAGGTAACGCTGGCGGATGTTGGTGCCCGTGGAGGTCTTGGACTTCACGGAGATCTCGGCAGGGTTGTTCAGGTACTGCTTGGACATGCGGCGGATCTGGCCGGGCATGGTGGCAGAGAACAAAGCGACCTGGCGGTCTTCCGGCGTCTGCTGGAAGATCTGCTCAACGTCGTCGGCGAAGCCCATGCGGAGCATTTCGTCAGCTTCGTCAAGCACCAGGTACTGGAGCTCGGAAAGGTCCAGGGAACCCTTGGCGATGTGGTCGATGACACGACCGGGGGTACCGACAACAACCTGGGCACCGCGGCGAAGGCCAGCGAGCTGGGGGCCGTAGGCGGAGCCACCATAGACGGGCAGCACGGTGAAGTCGTCAATGTGCTTGGCATAGGAGGTGAAGGCCTCGGCAACCTGGAGCGCAAGTTCACGCGTCGGAGCCAGGACCAGGGCCTGGGTCTTGCGGGACGGGCCGTTGAGGTCGTGGAGTTCGGCCAGGCGGGACAGCGCGGGAACGGCGAATGCCGCGGTCTTGCCGGTACCGGTCTGGGCCAGGCCAACGACGTCGCGACCCTCAAGGAGCAGCGGAATGGTTGCGGCCTGGATGGGCGACGGCTTTTCGTAGCCGACATCCTGCAGTGCGGCCAGGACGCGGCCGTCAATGCCGAGTTCGGCGAAACGGACGCCTTCTTCTTCGCCGTCCTTGGAGGCGGCGTCAGTTGAGGCGGGGGCCGCAGTTTCAGCTGCGGGATTCTCGACGGCGGCAGCGGCGGCAGCCGGTGCTTCAGCTTCGACAGTTTCAGCGTTCCGGGCGTCGAAGTCTTCGTTGAGATTTTCGGTCATAGGGAGAAATTCCTCATCCATAGGGCAGTCGGCGCGACCCGGTTGGGCTGGCCGCAGTACTTGTCGCGAAAACAGGAAATGGTGCCCTGCTTCCGCAAGAAGTCCGGCGCTGTCGCAATCCCATGGCAGGACTTCCCGCTGCATCTCTTGGCTGCTATCCCAGCAGTCTGTACAGCGTTTTCTTTAGCCGGCTCTCCCTATGAAAATGCCCGCACACAATTGCGGGCCCCAACACTTACCAGTCCTGCCTCAAGAATTGGGCAGGATAAAGGGAATTCCGGAGTGGGGGATGTTTCAAGTGTAGGGCACGCGGCATCCCCACCGCGAGTTAAGACCCCGCGACCACCGGGTGAGCTTGTTCACATCCTTGCCCGGGGCTGCTACAGTCCGCTCCTTCGCAGCACTTTGTCGAACTCACGGTGGTAATCCTCTTGCAGGCGGATCTCCCCGTCCGCTTCGGCATCAAGCAGGATCTGCACCAGCTCCGGGGTGGGCTCACTGAACCACTGGCCCACAGTGACGCCGTGCTTGGGAATGAAGGTGCGGTGGATGTGGTCGCCGGCGGAGATACTGCCCGTCTTGATCACGCGCAGGTAAGCTCCCACCCGACCGGCCTCGGAAAACCGCTTGACCCAGGTTGGTTCCCCCAGTACCCGTTGGAACGTGGCGCAGGGGGTTCGGGGGGACGTCACTTCAAGTTCCACATCCAGGCCGATTCTCCACCGCTCGCCGATCACAGCACCCGTGGTTTCAATTCCTGCCACACGCAGGTTCTCGCCGAAGGTGCCTGCCGGAATGTCCCTCTGCAGCTCGCCGGACCAGTAATCTGCGTCTTCCTGCGAATAAGCGTAGACAGCTTGGTCTTCCCCGCCGTGGTGCACCCTGCTGGCCTGCACATCCCCGTGGATTCCCAGCTTGTGGACCTTGACCGGTCCTTCGACGGGCCTTTTGTCAATGGCGGTAACGCCAACGCTTCCCACGGGGTCGGGAAGCAATTGGTGGACGCGGCACACGGCAAGGACGGAAGCGGTGTTCATGGGCACCAGTCTACGGACGGACCGGCCAGCGGCTAAGGATCAAAACGGTAGCCCATCCCCGCTTCCGTATGCAGATGGCGCGGCTCCGCTGGATCACGCTCCAACTTCCGCCGCAGCTGGGCAATGTAAACCCGCAGGTACTGGGTTTCCTTGGCATAGGCCTGCCCCCAGACCTGCGTGAGGATCTGCTGTTGGCTGACCAGTTTGCCCTTGTTCCGGACCAGCAGCTCCAGGATGTTCCATTCGGTGGGGGTCAGCCGGACCTCGGTCCCGTCCTTCACGATCTTTTTCCCGGCAAGATCAACAATGAAGTCGGCGGTTGCCAGCGTGGGTTCTTCCCCTCCGGCCACCACGCGGCGTGAGGCCACCCGCAGCCGCGCAAGCAGCTCATCCAAACCGAAAGGCTTGGTCACGTAGTCGTCCGCGCCGGCGTCGAGCGCCTCCACCTTGTCCTCCGAAGCATGGCGGGCTGACAAGACAATGATGGGCATGCTGCTCCAGCCGCGGATGCGGCGGATAATCTCCACGCCGTCGATGTCCGGAAGGCCCAGGTCCAGCACCACGATGTTGACCGGGTGCTTCGCGGCCGCGTTCAGGGCGTCGGCACCGTTTCCCACGGTCAGGGCCTGGTACCCATGGGCCTGGAGGGTGACCTGCATGGCCCGGGCGATGCGGGCCTCGTCTTCAACGATCAGAACCAGCGTCACAGCGGGTCACCGGTCCACAACGGCAAGGTGACCACCATGGTCAAGCCTCCACCCGGCGTCGGCTCCGCTGCGAGGCGGCCACCCATGGCTTCGGTGAATCCCTTCGCCACGGCCAGTCCCAACCCGACTCCGCCACCTGCCCCTGTCCCACCGGCAGTTGAGGCAGTGGACGAATCACCAAACCGCTGGAACGGCTGGAACATGGTGAGGACCTCCTCATGGCCGACGCCCTTGCCGTGGTCCGTGATCCGCAGTTCGCTGGCCGGCTGCTCCCCCACGGTGATGCCTTCGCCCGCCCTGGCTGTCAGCACAACATCCGAATCCGGGGCGTACTTCATGGCATTTTCAACGATATTGGCCACGACCCTTTCGAGCATCCCCGCGTCCGCCTGCACGGGAGGCAGGTTCGGCGGCAATTCGTTGCGCAGGCGCTCATGCGGAACGCCCCGTAAAGCATCCGGGAGCACGTCCGCCCACACCATCCCGCTCAACAACGGGTTTACGGCGTCGGCGGTGATCCGGGACATGTCCAGGAGGTTGTCCACCAGGTGGTCCAGGCGGTCCGCATAATCCTCGATGGTTTCCAACAGCTCCCGCTCAACGTCCGGGGGAAAGCTCACGTCCTCCTGCCGAAGACTGCTGACAGCCAGCTTGATTCCTGCCAAGGGTGTCCTCAAATCGTGGGAAACCGCCCGAAGAATCGACGTGCGCATTTTGTTCCCCTCCGACAACCTCAGATTGTCACGCCTGCTCTTAACCAGCTGTTGCCGCTCCCTGACAGCCACCACGAACGCGCCGAAGGCCACCAGCATCCGCTGGTGGTGGGGCGACAACGGACCGCCGCGGAGCAGCAGCGTGTAGTGGGGATCGACGACGGCGGCGTGGTCGGCGGCGGCATGCGTCACCGGCGGATTCAGGCCGGCGGTGGCGAGGACCCGCCATTCAGGGGGCGCGCCGTGGGTGGTGGTCCCTGTGCCTGTGGAACCCAGGAGGGTCACTGCGTCCATGCCGAGGTTGCCACGGACCTTCTCAAGGAACGTCTCAAGGCTGCCATCCGAACTCAGGATGCGAAGGGCAAGTTCACTGAGCGCAGTGGCCTCCGCGCCGGACCTCGCCGCTTCCTGCGCCCTCCGGCTGGCCAGGCCCACCGCCAACGCCACTCCGCAAGCCACCGCGAGGAATACCACCAAAGTAAACAAGGTGGTGGGATCGGCGATGGACAACGATCCCACCGGGTCTGCCGAGAAATAGTTCAGCAGGAAGCTTCCCAGCACGGCCGCAACCACCGCAGGCCACAAACCACCTATGGCGGCCACCGCCACGGCCACGGCAAGCTGGAGAAGCATGATCATGGAAAAGTTGCGGAAATTGAGGACCGTAACGGTCAGTTCCACCGCCGGCGGGAGCAGAAGCGCCAAGACCAGCCCTGCCGTGACCCGGCCGCGGCCAATGCCGCGCACCGTCGGAAACTTCAGCAGGGCGCCTTCATCACCGTTGCCGTGAGCCTCAGTTGCCGCCATGGCTACATCCTTGCACGGTTCCCGCGATGGGCACTTCTCCCCATATACCGCGGGGATAAGTGCCTGCAGAGGGTGCAAGGACTAGGCTTGCTCTGAGCATTCTGGTCCGGCGGGGCGCCGGGCACACCACGGTCTATCCAGGGGGATATACATGGACCCGAAAGACAGCCCTGACGCGGCCGGCAACAATGGCAGCGGTGGGGACAACAACGACGGCTTGAACGCGGCCAACAACGCGCCCAAACCACCTCCATGGCAGGTACCCAAACCTGAGCTCCATCCCGAGTTGTTCACCCCGGTCGAGGACGGCCCCACGGGAAGCGGCAAACGGTCCAAGAACAAGAAGACCACTGGCGCACCCGTGGGAGCTCCCGCGGCTGGTAACACGGCAGGACAGGCTGGGTCGGGACAGCCCCTGCCCGTCGTTGACCCGTTTGAGCGTGAACGCGAACGTGAAGCCGCTGCCGCAGCGAAGAAAAAGAAGCGTTCCCAGCGCCGCACCATCGTAGTGGGGCTGGGCGTGACGGCCCTCCTGGCCGGAACTATCACCGCCATCGTGGCCTCCAACGAACAAGAGGCCGACTACGCCCAGGTCTGTTTCAACGAAGAAACCGGCGAGCGCGTGGACGATGACCAGTGCAACAACAGCAGTTCGGCCGGCCGGAGCTCCGGCGTTTATGCCTGGTACTTCTACTCGCGCGGCGCCAGCGTGCCCGCCGTCGGCCAGAACCGCAGCTCCTATCCCAGCGCCACGAAGACCGTCCCCCAGGGAGCCAAGACTTCCACGGGATACAGCACCAAGGGCGGCACGGTCAGTCGCGGTGGCTTCGGCAGCAGTTCCAAAAGCGGCGGAAGCTCGGGAGGCTAGGCGTGCGGCGACTGTCCTCCGTGCCTCGGCCGGACTGGAAGCAGAAGATCGAAGAGCAGGGCCTGGTTTTTTCGACCACCACCATGCCCGACGGCCGGAAGATCGAATACTGGAACGAATCGGCCTACTACGAGTTCTCCATGGACGAGGTGGAAAAACTCGAGGAGACCGCCGAAGGCATGCACCTCATGTGCCTGGAGGCGGCGAAGTATCTTGCCACCGGGGCCATGGGCGACATCGGGATTGGGCGCCAGGCACTGGAACTGGCCGCAGAGTCGTTGCAGGCCGGGGACATGGACATCTACGGCCGTTTCGACTTCATCTATGACGGCGCCGGCGGCCCGGCCAAAATGCTGGAGTACAACGCCGATACCCCTACTGGTCTGATCGAAGCTTCGGTGGCCCAGTGGTTCTGGCTGCAGGACGTCTTTCCGGAAAAGGACCAGTGGAACGGCATCCACGAGGCGTTGATCCGGCAATGGCAAAAGCTGCAGTACCGGACCGGAATGAGCACCCTGCACGTCGCCCACTCCGAAGCCGAGGAATCCGGCGAGGACTGGATGACGGCCGCCTACATGCGGGACGTGGCCAGCCAGGGCGGCTGGACCACCATCGGCATCAACATGTCGGACATCGGCTGGGACCCCAACCTGAACCGGTTCGTGGACCTGGACAACTTCATGATCAGCACCATGTTCAAGCTGTACCCCTGGGAATTGATGATGAAGGAGCCTTTCGGCCACCGTCTTCTGCAGCGTGCACACAATCCCCGCTGGGTGGAACCGGCCTGGAAGATGCTGCTGTCCAACAAGGCCCTCCTGGCTGCACTGTGGCACCTCTACCCCAACCACGAGAACCTGCTGCCCGCCTACCTCGGCGATCCCGGACCGCTGAAGGAATGGGTGGCCAAGCCCCTGCACGGCCGCGAAGGCGACAACATCCGCATCCACGCCCCCGGCATCGATATCTCGCAGCCCGGAGGCTACGGCCGCGAAGGCTGGTGCTACCAGCAGTACCACCCGCTTCCCGACTTCGACGGAAACCACCCCGTCCTCGGGCTCTGGGTGGTGGACGGCGAATCCGTCGGCTGCGGCATCCGCGAATCGGATGGCCCCATCACGGACTACTTCTGCCGCTTCGTCCCCAACACCATTGACGCCCCCGCGCCCGTCGCGCCCCCTGCTACTTCCCATGGAGCTGCACTATGAGCACTGAAACCTCGACGCCGGGTGGCGGCCCAGCGGGCGGCGACCGTACCGCCGTCGTACCTCCCAAAGGGCTCCACGCCGGAATCCTGGACCTCGGCGACTCCGTCATGCTGGGGCTTGCATCCACTGCGCCGGTCTATTCGCTGGCGGCGACCCTGGGGCTCATCGTTGCCGTCAACGGGAACTACAAGCCGCTCATTCTTGTGCTGGGATTCATTCCTGTCCTGTTCATCGCCTACGCGTTCCGCGAGCTCAACAGCGCCATGCCGGACTGTGGAACCACGTTCTTCTGGGCACGCAAAGCGTTCGGGCCGTGGGCGGGCTGGCTGGGCGGCTGGGGCGTGGCCCTGGCTGGGATCGTGGTCTTGGCCAACCTCGCCCAGATCGCTGGAAAGTACCTTTGGCTGCTGATTGGCGATGGCTCCCTGGCGGAGAACAAATGGCTGGTGACCGCCACGGGCGTACTGTTCATCGTGTTCATGACCTACGTCAACCATCGAGGCATCAGGTTAGGTGAACACGTCCAGCGGACATTGACGTACATCCAGTACATCTCCCTGGGCATTTTTGCCGTGGCAATCATCTTCCGGATCGCAGGCGGGGCACCCGAGGGGCAGGCCTTCGACTTTGAGTGGTTCAATCCTGCGGGCGCTTTTGCCGACCCGGGAGCAGTGGTCCACGGCGCCCTGCTGGCTCTGTTCATCTACTGGGGCTGGGACACCTGCCTGGCGCTGAATGAAGAAACCGAAAACCCGGCCAAAACCCCGGGCCGTGGTGCCGTCATCTCCGCCTCGGTGCTGGTGGCAATCTACGTGTCCGTGGCCCTGCTGGTGATGATGTACGCCACGATCGGAACCGATGGTATCGGCCTCGGTAATGAGGCCAACCAGGATGATGTCTTCCTGGCAATGAAGGATGTTGTTCTCGGTCCGTGGGGATGGCTGATTGTGGTGGCGGTGCTGGCCTCTGTCCTCTCCTCCACCCAGACCACCATCCTTCCGACGGCCCGCGGCACCCTGTCCATGGGCGTCCATGGCGCTCTTCCCCCGCGCTTCGGAAAGGTCCATGAGCGATTCATGACGCCGGGGTTCTCAACCCAGGTGATGGGGGCCGTGGCGGTGGTCTACTACGTGGCCATGAGCTTCCTCAGCGAGAACCTGCTCTCGGACTCCATCAGTGCCATCAGCCTGTTCATCGCGTTCTACTATGCGCTCACCGGGTTCTCTTGTGTCTGGTACTTCCGTGCGACCCTGCGGGATTCCGCCCGCAACCTCTGGTTCCGCGGCATCCTGCCGTTCCTGGGAGCCTTGTCCCTGACGGCGGCGTTCTTCATCTCCGCGGTGCAGATGTGGGATCCGTCCTACGGCGATACGCAGATCTTCGGCATCGGTGGCGCGTTTGTCAGTGGCGTGCTGCTGCTGGCCCTGGGCGTGGTCCTGGCTGTCGTGTGCCGCTTCGCCCCTTCCACCCGCGGCTACTTCACGGGTGAACGGGCCGACGCCGGCGTGGTTCGCGGCGAGTAGGCCGGGTTGCCGTTTCCTGCGGCCCCGGCTTAGGACCTCGCTTAGGAGCGGGCAGCCCACTGGCGCAGGCGGGTAGGAACGTCCGGCACTTCTTCGGTGCGGACGGAGTTCCTGCGCAGGGCTGCCAACCAGGAGAGGAGAATGGCCGCCGCGCAGAAGACACCGGCGCTGGAGGCCATGATCCACAGACCGGGCGTCTGGACGTCCAGGTTGGCTGCGCCGAGTGCGGTACCAATGGTCTTCGGGGAGAAGAAAAACACCAGCGTGGAGACGGTAAGAACCATCCCCATCACCGTCCGTTGGGCCTTCAGACGCGCCGGGGTGTCCTTGATGGTCCAAGCGAACGCCGGCAGGACCACGGCCATCCAGACCCAGTGGTGGGACCAGGAAACCGGGCTGACGAGCAGCATGGCCAGTGCCGTCGTCGAAATGGCAACAACGCGGGCGCCCTGGGCGCTGGCGGCCCTGATGAGAACGGCAGCCAAAACCAGCGTCAACAGGCTCAATGCAATCCAAGGGAGCGTCACGGCGTCCTGAGGGACTCCGAAATGCAACAGTGCACCCTTGATGGAGAGGTTGTCCACGTAGCCGGCTCCGCCGATGCGGGAGGTGTCGGGAAGGATTTCCAGCCAGAATTTCAGGGATTCCGACGGGCGCAGCAACCACGCAAACAGGATTGTGGATACGAAGCCCACGGACATATTCGCCAGCCCACGCCAGTCCTTGCGCATCAGGAAATACAGGCCGAACACCAAGGGCGTCAGCTTGATGCCGGCGGCAACGCCAACAAGGAAGCCGCTTCCCCGGAACCTCCTGCGCTTGGACACGCCGCCGAGCAGATCCACCACCATCAGGCCCATCAGCAAAATATTGATCTGGCCGAAGGCCAACGTCTCCCGCCACGGTCCCAGTAAAAGGATTGCCAGGAACAACGCCGCAGCTGTCCAATAGCTCCTGGCCGAGGAAAGTGCGCTCCGCAGGTCCGGTTTGGATGACCAGTAACGGACAATCGTGACAGCCACCCACGCTGCCACCACCACACCGGCGCCGTTGAACAAGTTGAGCGCCAAGGATTGGGGCAGGCGGGCCAACAACCCGAACACCAGCGCGGCAAACGGTGGGTACGTGAACGGCAGGTGCGGCCCTCCGGCCGATGCCACTGTGGGGCCATAGAGGTCCGACGGCGAGGAGCCTGCTTGGTTCAGGATGCTCCCACCGAACCAGTAGACGCTGAAGTCCAGGCCCTGCTTGGCCCAGTCCGCGAGCAACATCCACACCGGCAAAGCCACTACGGCCACAGGCAGCAGGCGCAGGAGCAACGGCGAGGCCTGGGCTGTTGTGTGCGGCCGCGCGGCGTCCGTTCCGGTCCGTAAATCGACGTCGGGCAGTGCCATCCAAAATCCCCCAAGTAAGCAAAGTCGCACGGGGGAAGTGTGCCGCCCCCGCATCCCATACTACTGAAGGGCCTTCCGAGGCCCTGCGGCCCGGCTGGTCCGCAGGGTCCGGCACTCCCCCTAGGATGCTGGAATGAGCGATTCAACGACGAACACCTCCGACGTCCTGGCCCTGGATTCCCTTCTTTCCGACGACGAACTCGCCGTCCGCGACAAAGTCCGCGATTACACCACCCAAAGGATCCGTCCGAATATTTCCCGCTGGTACGAGGACGCGGTCTTTCCCCGGGAGATCGCCCCGGAACTTGGCGAGCTGGGCGTGCTCGGCATGCACCTGGAGGGTTACGGCTGCCCCGGCCGGACCGCCGTCGAATATGGCCTGGCCGCCATGGAACTGGAGGCCGGCGATTCAGGCATCCGGACCTTTGTTTCGGTGCAGGGTTCGCTCGCCATGACGGCGATCCATCGTTGGGGATCGGAGGCACAGAAGGAGGAGTGGCTTCCACGGATGGCTGCCGGTGAGCTGATCGGCTGCTTCGCTTTGACTGAACCTACGGCTGGCTCGGACCCTTCCTCCATGACCACGACCGCCCGGCAGACCAGCGATGGGTGGGTGCTGGATGGAGCCAAGCGCTGGATCGGGCTCGCCTCGATCGCAGACATCATGGTGGTGTGGGCGCGGACGGACGACGGAATCAGGGGCTTCCTGGTCCCCGCCGGTACCCAGGGCGTCACCGCAACGCCCATTGGGCCAAAGCTTTCCATGCGTGCCTCAGTTCAGTGCGATGTGATGTTCGACGCCGTTCGGCTGGCTCCGGAGGCAATCCTCCCGGGTGCCATGGGCCTTAAGGGGCCGTTCTCCTGCTTGAACGAGGCCAGATACGGGATTGTCTGGGGTGCCATGGGAGCGGCCCGCGATTCGTACGAAGCCGCCCTTTCCTACGCTGGTGAACGCCTGCAGTTTAGTCGCCCTCTGGCCGGCTATCAGTTGACGCAGGAGAAGCTGGTCAATATGCTCCTGGAAATCCAGAAGGGCACGCTGTTGGCCCTCCACTTGGGCCGGCTGAAGGACGCCGGGCACCTCCAGCCACAGCAGATTTCGCTTGGCAAGCTCAACAATGTCCGCGAAGCCATCAAGATCGCCCGCGAGGCCCGGACCATCCTGGGCGGCAACGGCGTCACGCTGGACTACTCACCGCTGCGGCACGCGAACAACCTGGAGTCGGTCCGGACCTACGAGGGAACCGACGAGGTCCACACCCTGATCCTGGGCCAGCACATCACAGGTCTGTCGGCCTTCCGCGGCTAACCCACCCCAACTAGGGGACAGCAAACGTCGCTACGGGGGCTCAATGGGACGTTTGCTGTCCCCTGGTTGGGTCCGGGAGGATCACCAACTTGAGGAACCCACTCAGGCCCTTGGTTACGTCGACCCGGTCCGGGGCAAGGAGCCACTGGGTTTGGAGACCGTCCCAAAGAGCCACCAGCGATGTTGCTGCTTCCTCGGGATCGACGCCGGGCCGCAGCCTGCCGTCGGCTGCAAGCTCGCCGAAACGACGGGCATAGCTTGCCCGCAATCGCTCGAAGCGTGCGGTGAAGTAGTCCCTGCCGGGATGCTCATCCGTGACTGATTCCGCACACAGGACCGTGTAGAGCTCGATCACCCCGGGGATGTTCTCGTTGTACAGCGCCGTCCGGATGACCGAGTCCGCCAAGCCCTCTTCCATGTCATCAGGGAAGGCTCCGCCGGTGATCTCGTCACGCCGTTCCAGGACCGACATCAGGAGGTCGCGCTTGGACGGGAAGTAGTGCAGGAGGCTGGTCTGGCTCATGCCCGCACGGTCAGCGACTTCCTGCAACGATCCCCCGCGGTATCCCCGGGCGGCAAACACCGCGTGGGCTGCATCCAGGATCGTCTGGCGCCGTTCCTCGGATTTGGCGTAAGGGCCACGCCTCGCTGCCCGGCCCGCATCCTTTGTGGTCATGGCTAGCCAGTGTACGCGGAACGTCATTGCGTTGAAATTCGAGTAGTCACTCGATTTTTCTGTTACCGTGGTCACAATCGACGCGCCGCACACGCTTTCCGGGTGCGCTGCAGCGTCAACCCGACACAAAGAGGTGAAGGCTCATGACCGGTTTCAGTCGAAGACAACTCCTGGCAGCAGGCCTGGGAACAGCCGCCATGGGCCTGCTGTCCGGCTGCGCCACCCCGGGAACCCACTCCGTCAACGCTGCACCGACCATCCCCGCCGCCAACGGTCCCGTGCGGCTCACCTACTGGGCGTGGCTGAAGGACTTCCAGAAGGTTGCCGACGTGTGGAACGCTGCCAATCCCGACGTCCAAGTGGATGTGGTGTGGATCCCTGGCGGCAACGCGGGCGGCTACCAAAAGCTGTACTCAGCCCTGGCAGCCGGGGGCGGGCCGGATCTGGCTCAGGTGGAACTGCGGTCGATCCCGGAGTTCGTGCTGGTGAACGGGCTGGTGGATGTCTCCCGGTACGGAGCCAACGACCATCAGCACCTGTACGATCCCACCCTCTGGAAGCAGGTCAGCTACACGGGCGGTGTCTACGGAATCCCCCAGGACTCGGGTCCGATGGCCATGTTCCATCAACCGGCCCTCCTGGACAAAGTGGGCGGAACTCCACCTGAAACGTGGGAGGAATGGGCTGCCCTGGCCCGCGAACTTCGTTCCGTGGACACCTACCTTGACTGCTTCCCCATCAGCGATGCCTCCCCTTTCGCTTCCTTTGCCGGACAGGCAGGCGCTGCCTGGCTCCGGCCCGAGGAAGACGGCTGGGTCATCAACATGACGGACGACGCGACGCTCAACACTGCCCGCTTCTTCGACAAAGCGATCGACGACGACCTCGTCACCACCGCCTACGGTGCCTTCTCCCCCGGCTGGTTCGCCGCGGCGGGCAAAGGTGGCATTGCCTCCACCATCACCGGAAGCTGGGGTGATGCCCTGGTGCAGGGCGTCGCCGGTTCCGAAGGAAAATGGCGCGTTTCCCCTATGCCAACTTGGGGTGCCACCGGCTTCGGTTCCAGCTACCTCGGCGGATCCACCGCTGCGGTCCTGGCCAACAGCAAGCATCCCAAGGAAGCAGTGGACTTCGCAGTCTGGCTGACTACCTCGAAAGAGGGAATCGACTCCGAAATCAACAACAGCGGCATCGGATGGTCTCCCAATCCTGGCTTCATTGGCACGGACCGCCAACAGCCATCGGCGTTCTTCGGGGGTCAAAACTACAACCAGGAGGTCTTCGTTCCGGCCGCACAGCAGCAAAACCCTGAATGGTCCTGGTGGCCGGTGACCCAGCAGTCCTTCAACATCCTCAGTGATGGGTTCCGCAAGAAGGCCTTCGGTACGTCCTTGGTGGACTCCATTGCAGCCTCGGAGCAGCAGATCATCACCGTTTTCAAGAACAAGGGCCTAACCATCCGGAAGGAAACGGCATGACGACCACCCGCACTGCAACCACCGCGCAACGTCCCGTCGCGGCGGCCGGCCGCGCCAAGAGGACAGGCGCCGCGGCACGGGCACCCTGGCTCCTGCTCGCACCTTTTCTGGCACTCTTCGTCCTGACGTTCCTGCTTCCCATTGTTGTGGCCCTGCTGTCCAGCTTCACCAAAGTGACACGGAGCGGACTCTTCGGAGAGGCGGGTGTTACCAGCGAATTCGCCGGGTTCGGCAACTACGCACAGGCCCTTGCCGACGGCAGCTTCGTAGCGTCAATCGGCCGGATGCTTTTGTTCGGCATCGTTCAGGTTCCGGTCATGATCGTCCTTTGCACCGTCCTTGCCCTGATGTTGGAATCGGCCTCCGCCAAGTGGCCGGGATTCTTCCGGGCAGCCTATTTCATGCCCTACGGCGTCCCCGGAGTCATCGCCACCATCCTGTGGTCCTTCCTCTACGTCCCCGGCCTCAGTCCCCTCTTCGACGCTGCCAAGCTCGTAGGACTGACCCCCGATTTCCTGGGTGCCAACAGCGTGTTGTGGTCCATCGCCAACATTGTCACCTGGAGCTACACCGGGTACAACATGCTCATCATCGTGGCGCAGCTGAAGGCCATCCCGGTGGAACTGTACGAGGCGGCAAAAGTCGATGGGGCTTCGACGTGGCGGGTGGCCCGGAGCATCCAGCTCCCCCTGATCCGTCCCGCCCTCATGCTCACCACAGTGTTCTCCATTATCGGAACGCTGCAGTTGTTCGCCGAAGCACAGGTCCTCAAGACCGTGGCCCCCGCCATCGACAGCCAGTACACGCCGAACCTCAGCGCCTACACGACGGCCTTTGCCTACAACGACTACAACGTTGCGGCCGCCCAGTCGGTCATCATCGCCGTGGCTGCGTTCGCCCTTTCCTTCGCCTTCCTCGCACTCACGAACAGGAAGTCATCATGACCGCGACAGCTACCAAACCCTCCACCACCGCACGAAGCCAACAACCCGCAGGCCAAGATCGATCAGCCGGACGACGGCGGTCCTCCACCATCGTCGTCACCGCCCTTCTTTTGGTGGTAGCGCTCTACTTCCTGATCCCCGTCTACTGGGTCCTGGTGGCCTCCACCAAATCCACTGCCGATCTGTTCTCCACCAACGGATTCCTCTTCGCTCCGACGTTCTCGCTTTGGGATAACCTGGGCCGGGTCCTCAGCTATGATCAAGGCATTTTCGGCCGCTGGTTCCTGAACTCGGCCATCTACGCCGGTGTTGGGGCACTCCTGGCCACATACTTCGCTGCGGCAGGCGGTTATGCCCTGGCCAAGTACGAGTTCAAAGGACGCAACCTGGTGTTCGGTACCATCCTGGGCGGTGTGCTCGTTCCGGGAACGGCCACTGCCCTGCCGCTCTTCCTGCTGTTCAGCCAAATGGGCTTTGCCAACACGTATTGGAGCGTCCTGCTGCCATCGCTGGTCTCCCCTTTTGGGCTGTTCCTCTGCCGGATATATGCGCAGGCCACTGTGGACACTTCACTGATCGAAGCGGCAAGGATCGACGGTGCCGGTGAGTTGCGGATCTTCCACACGATTGGGCTCAAGGTCCTGACGCCGGCCTTGGTAACCGTATTCCTTTTCCAGCTGGTGGGCATCTGGAACAACTACTTCCTGCCGTTGGTCATGTTGTCCGATTCCGAGCTCTACCCCATCACTCTCGGCTTGAACAACTGGCTCAGCCAAGTGGACCGTTTGCCCGAATTCTATGAACTGACCACAGGCGGAGTGCTGCTCTCCATCATTCCCCTCAGCATCGCCATGATTGTCCTGCAGCGCTTCTGGCGCGGAGGACTGACAGAAGGAGCCGTGAAGTAAATGACCGCCCCAGCAGTAACCGGCTACATCACAGATACCGGCCCCGGAACGGGCAACCGCCTCCCCGCGCGGAGTTGGCTGCGTTCGGATGCTCCCGCCCTCTCATTGAATGGCCAGTGGCGCTTCCGCCTTCTGCCCGGCGCTCCCGGCACACCGGGGGGACGCGGAGTCCTGCCTGCCGGAGAAGCAGTTGAGGGCGTGGCCGAAGAGTCCCTGGACGACTCCGGCTGGGACCGGATCCCTGTCCCAGCCCACTGGGTGCTGGAAGGTGACGGCGCCTATGGCCGCCCCATCTACACCAACGTCCAGTTCCCCTTCCCCACCGAAGCACCGCACGTCCCTGACCAGAACCCCACCGGCGACTACCGTCGCACCTTCGAACTCCCGGGGGACTGGAACCTCACGGACAGGACAGCCCTCCGTTTCGATGGCGTGGAGTCCCGCTACAAGGTGTGGCTCAACGGAACCGAAATCGGCGTGGGCACCGGCAGCAGGCTTGCCCAGGAATTTGACGTCACGGAAGCACTCCGACCCGGCACCAACGTCCTGGCCGTCCGGGTCCACCAGTGGTCGGCGTCCAGCTACGTCGAAGACCAGGACCAGTGGTGGATGCCCGGCATCTTCCGCGACGTGACGCTGCAGGCCCGCCCGAAGACGGGTATCGACGACGTCTGGTTGCGGACGTCCTTCACCGCCGGCGCCGGCGTCATTGACCCGGAGGTCACGGCATCGGTGGCCGCCTACCCCATTCGCCTGTCGGTCCCTGAACTGGACGTCGACGTCGTCTGGGACTCCCCGGCCGACGTCGCCCCGGTGGCGATCACCGGCGTCGAACCTTGGTCTGCTGAGGTGCCGCGCCTCTACAACGCGAGCGTCGCAAGCCAAGGCGAGACCATCTCCCTGCGCCTCGGGTTCCGCACGGTGGAGATCAAGGGCGACCAGTTCCTGGTCAATGGCCGGCGGGTGGTCTTCCACGGCGTGAACCGCCACGAGACACATCCCGATCGCGGGCGGGTGTTCAACGAGGACTTCGCCCGCGAGGACCTGGCCCTGATGAAGCGGTTCAACGTCAACGCGATCCGCACCAGCCACTATCCGCCCCACCCTCGTTTGCTCGACATTGCCGACGAGCTGGGATTCTGGGTGATCCTGGAGTGCGACCTGGAGACCCACGGTTTCGAGCGACACGGCTGGGTGGGCAATCCGAGTGATGACCCGGCATGGCACGAAGCGTATGTGGACCGCATGGAACGGACCGTGGAACGGGACAAGAACCACCCCTCCATCATCATGTGGTCCCTCGGCAACGAGTCCGGCACCGGCGCCAACCTGGCTGCGATGTCCGCGTGGGCCCATGCCCGCGACACCGGCCGCCCCGTCCACTACGAAGGCGATTACACCGGCGCCTACACGGACGTCTACTCACGGATGTACTCCTCCGTGCCCGAAACCGAAGCGATCGGCCGCGACGATTCGCGCTCACTGCTGCTCGGTTGCTCCGCTGCGGAATCGGCCCGGCAGCGCACCAAGCCCTTCATCCTGTGCGAATACGTCCATGCCATGGGCAACGGCCCCGGCGCGATCGACCAATACGAGGACCTTGTGGACCGGTACCCGAGGCTGCATGGTGGCTTCGTCTGGGAATGGCGGGACCACGGTATCCGCACCACCACCGCCGATGGCACGGAGTTCTTCGCCTACGGCGGGGACTTCGGCGAGGTGGTCCACGACGGCAACTTCGTCATGGACGGCATGGTGCTTTCGGACTCCACGCCCAGCCCGGGACTTTTCGAGTACAAGCAGGTCGTGGCACCGATCCGCTTGGGCTTCTCCACCGAAACGCACGACGCCGGTGCCCGCCACTTCATCACGGTCGCCAACCTTCGGCACACGGCTGACGCGTCCGACGTCCTGCTTCGCTGGCGTCTTGAGCGTGACGGCGAGCCGGGCGCTTCTGGAGAGTTCGACGCCACCGATTCCGCCGGGGCGCCACTGGCCGCAGGTCGGACCGCCATCATGGAACTTCCCCGGCTGGCCATCGCAGAAACGGGCGAACAGTGGCTGACCGTGGAGGCAGTGCTCCGAAAGGACACAGCCTGGGCGACGACTGGCCACGTGATCTCCGTGGCGCAGTTGGCGCTGGCAGGGCCGAGGACACCTGTCACCCCGCCCCGGCCGCAGCCTGCGGCTCATCGGCGTTCCGAGGACGTGGCTCCCAGCGTGACGCTTGGCCCGGCGGTCTTTGAGCACGGCCGCCTGGTGTCCCTGGCGGGGCTATCGGTTTCCGGTCCCCGGCTGGAGTTGTGGCGTGCCCCCACGGATAACGACGCCGGTGCGGGGCGCGGCAGTTACGACCTCGCCGATCCGTGGCTCAACAATGGCGACGGTGTTCCGGCTCCTTCCATGGAGAGCATCTGGCGTGCTGCGGGCCTGGACCGGCTCACGGGCCGGGTGGAAAGCATGTTCTCCAGCGACGACGGGGTTTCTGTCCGAACCCGGTACGCCGCGGCCGACACCGCGCGCTGGGTGTCGGTGGAGGAAAACTGGCAGCTGGCCGATGGCGGGCTGTGGCTACGGGTGGAGATCGTTCCTGGCGCAGGGTGGGACATCATCTGGCCGCGGGTGGGAATCCGCTTCGACCTGCCTGGCTCCGTGGACGGGGCCGCCTGGTTCGGAACCGGCCCCCGTGAGTCGTACCCGGACAGCATGCGCGCCGCGTTGGTTGGACGCTATTTCTCGGGTATCGACGAGTTGTCCGTGCAGTACGCCAAGCCCCAGGAATCCGGCCACAGGAGTGCGGTCAGGTCACTGGACCTGCACAACAATGGTGCTCCCTGGCTCCAGTTCCAGGCGGTACCGGACTCCCGCGATCGCCTCCCGGGCTTTACGCTTGCCCGGCACACAGCGCAGGAGATTTCCGCAGCCGCCCATCCGCACGAGCTCCCCGAGAGCCAGGGCAGCTATCTGTACCTGGACGCGGCCCAGCATGGACTGGGGTCCAGGGCTTGCGGCCCTGATGTGTGGCCGGACTTCGCTTTGCGTCCGGAGGCCCGAACCCTGACGTTCCGGATCACCGAAGCGGGCTAGCCCCTCCCCGTTGTGGGGCCTGCTCTGCGTGCTATTCCTGCCGGATGGCACGCAGAGCGGGCCTCGCAAGGGATCAGGCCACGGCTACGGGTTCCTTCTTTGCCGCGTCTTTACGGATCGTGGCGCTGATGACTGCCGCCACCGTGCACATCGCTGCTGCACCCAACCACGCGTAGTTGTAGTGTCCCGTGGCGTCGCGGATGAATCCCGCAGCCAAAGCGGCAGCTGCGGCCCCGAGCTGGTGGGCGGCGAACACCCAGCCAAACACCACCGAACCATCGGCCCCGAACACTGAACGGCAAATGGCCGCGGTGGGCGGCACCGTCGCCACCCAGTCAAGGCCGTACACCACCACGAAAATGATCATGCTCGGTTCGACGGTCGAGCCCAGCAGCAGCGGCAGCACCAGCAGGCCGATCCCCCGGAATTGGTAGTAGACGGCCAGCAAGACCTTGGGGTTGAAGCGGTCGGTCAGCCAGCCCGAGGCGATGGTTCCCACGATGTCAAAAATCCCGACGACGGCCAGCAGACCCGCCGCCGTGGTTTCGGGCATGCCGTGGTCGTGTGCCGAAGGGATGAAGTGCGTGCCGATGAGCCCGTTGGTGGTGGCTCCACAGATCGCGAAGCCCGCAGCCAAGGCCCAAAAGGTGCGGACTTTGGCTGCACGCTTAAGGACCTGCAGGGCACGGACTGCCGCGTTGGCAGAGTCTTTGGGAACCACAACCTCGAGGTTGCCGGCCGCCGCAGCGGTGGTCCCGGCGTCGGCGACCTGCACCTCAGGTTCCTGAGCACCATAAGGCAACACCCCGACGTCGGCAGGTGAGTTACGCAGCCACCGCAGCACCAGCGGCACCACGGCGAGCGCACCGGCCGCTATGAGCAGCGAGGCGCCGCGCCAGCCCGGGTTCTGCGCCAAGACCGCGATGAACGGAAGGAAGACCAACTGACCGGCCGCACTTCCCGCGGTGAGGATGCCAATCACCAGGCCACGGCTCTTGGCAAACCATGTGTTGGCGATGGTGGCGGCGAAAACCAAGGCCATGGACCCGGTTCCCAAACCAATCAGCACTCCCCACGTGAGAAGGATCTGCCAGGACTGGTTCACCAGGACTGTCAAAGCCGAACCCAGTCCGATCATGCACAGGGCCAGCGCTGTCACTTTGCGGATGCCGAATCGTTCCATGAGGGCAGCAGCAAAAGGTGCCGTCAGCCCGAAGAGGACCAGGTTGATGCTGACCGCCAGGGACAACACAGTGGTGGACCAGCCGAATTCCTGCTGCAACGGGACCATCAGCACGCCGGGGGCCGCTCGGAAACCTGCGGCGCCCACCAGCGCGAGGAAAGCCACAGCCGCCACGATCCAAGCGGGGTGCAGACGGCGCTTTCCGGGCTCGCGCTTTCCGGAGGGACGCTTTCCGGAGGAGGCGTGCGGCGAGCCGGCAGGTGTCCCTGTGACGTCGGGAGCGGTCATGCGGGGATCTCCGTCTCTGCTGTGCTGGTCGGATCTGCTGTGCTGGCTGGATCTGCTGTGCCGGCTGAATCTGCTGTGTTGGCTCGCTGTGGTGCCACGGCCAAGGGCACCGGCTGTTTGTTGCGCTTGAAGCTGTGCCAGCTGGTGTTCGCGGCGGTAAGTGCCGTGCCGCAGTGGGTGCACGTATCCGCCGAGGACGTGGCGTGCCCGCAGTCGGTATGGATGACCCGCATGTGGGAGATCTCGTTCGGCGCGTCCAGGTGCTTTTCTGCCCAGATGATGATCGCGTTCAGGACAGGTAACGCTTCCTCACCTTTGACAGTGAGCACATATTCCTGTCGGGTCCGGCCGCCGTCCTGGTAGGGGCGTTGGGCCAGCAGTCCGGCCTCGAGCAACCACCCCAGACGCTTGCTCAGTACGTTGTCCGCCACCTCGAGCCGTTGCTTGATGGCGTCGAATCGGCCGTTGCCAAGGAAGATTTCCCGGAGCACCAGGCTTCCCCAAGGGTCCCCAAGGACGTCAAGGCCGCGGGCAAGGCTGCAGGAGCGGGCAGACCAGTCGGAACGAAGAGGCATGCGCCCTAAACTAGCTGACTTTTCTAAAGAAAGCCATAAGCAAGCACGACACGAACTTCCGGGTTGGGCGGGGTTCACCGGCGGTTCACCTGCCGTGCCTACGCTTGCCGGGTCAACTCTGACCACGAAAGGCACCCCGAATGTCCTCGAACAACCCTGACATGGTGAAACGTTCAACCGAATCTCCTGGGCTCTCCCGCCGCGG
Source organism: Paenarthrobacter sp. AB444 (assembly GCF_028736865.1). Lineage (NCBI taxonomy): Bacteria > Bacillati > Actinomycetota > Actinomycetes > Micrococcales > Micrococcaceae > Paenarthrobacter > Paenarthrobacter sp. AB444. The sequence goes on from NZ_JAQZBY010000010.1 coordinate 102,615, forward strand.
CTTCCTCGGCACGGCGGCTGCAGCGACGGCGCTTGCGGCAGCCGGCTCGCTTCTTCCTCCTTCGGTACAGGCGGCCATGGCCAAGCCAACCCCTCCCGGAAGCCTGCAGTCCATCAAGCATGTGATCGTGCTGATGCAGGAAAACCGCTCCTTCGACCACTACTTCGGATCGCTGCGCGGAGTGCGCGGCTACGGTGACCATTCCGTCACCCGGTTGCCCAATGGCAAGTCCATGTTCGAACAGCCCCGCGCCACGGGCGAGACAGTGCTGCCCTTCTCCCTGCGCAAGGCCGCCGAACTCGCTGGACGGCCAGGTTCCGACATCCAATACCTCGGAGACCTGGATCATTCCTTCAAGGGCACCACCACGGCGTGGAACCACGGCTGGTGCGACAAATGGATTCCAGCCAAGAGCGCCTCCACCATGACGTTCTACGAGCGCCAGGACATTCCGCTCCAATACGAGCTCGCGGACACCTTCACCATCTGCGATGCCTATCACTGCTCCGTGAACGGCTCCACCAATCCCAACCGCAACTACCTGTGGAGCGGCACCACCGGCAACGAGCCAGGCAGCAGCAGACGGGCAGTCACCAACGCGGCCTATGGTTACGATCACGGAGGCTACGACTGGACCACCTACCCGGAACGTCTGGAACAGGCCGGGGTCTCCTGGAAGATCTACCAGGACTGGGACAACTTCACTGACAACGCCGTCGAATACTTCCAGACCTTCAAGGCGATTGGCCGGAAGATGCTGGCCTCGGTTGAGGGCACCTTGCGAACCACCGAGGAGTTCTACGACAACCTTGCCGGCAAGTCTGCAGCGGAGCAGGAACGCCTCCTGGCCCAGTTGGAACAGGGACGGGCCAAGCTGACGGACGCTGAGCGGTCACTCTTCGACAAGGCCATGTGGCGTGGCCGTCCTGACACGCTCTTGGAACGCCTCAATGCCGACATCACCGGAGGAACCCTGCCGCAGGTCAGCTGGCTGGTCCCGTCCGCTGCCGACTCCGAGCACCCGGGGGCTTCGACGCCGGTGGGCAGCGCAAACTTCGTCTACCGCCTCCTGGATACGGTCGCCAGCAACCCGGACACCTGGGACAGCACCGCGATTTTCCTGAACTTCGACGAAAACGATGGCTACTTCGACCACGTTCCCCCGCCCGTACAGCCGCGCCCCGCATCAGGCGAGTCCCCGGACTGGACCACGGCACGGCCCATCGGGCTGGGGCCGCGGGTACCCATGACCGTGGTCTCGCCCTGGACGGTGGGCGGTTACGTCAGCTCCGAAGTCTTCGACCACACCTCTGTGCTGCGCTTCCTGGAACGCTGGACCGGTGTAGAGGAGCCCAACATTTCGGCCTGGCGCAGGCAGGTGTGCGGTGACCTGACGGGCGTCTTCAACTTCAGTTCCCCAGGCACTCCGCCTGTCCTGGACCACCCGGGTCCCGTGCCTGCCAAAATCAGCAGGTGGCGGCCCACCCCGCCGGCAGTCCAAGTGGCACCGATCCAGGAAAGCGGCTCGCGTCCGGCCCGCCCGCTCCCCTACAGGCCTAAGGTGTCCGCGGTCGCAGCGCCGGGGAAGCTCACCCTGGCCCTGACGAACACGGGCAGCAGGTCAACGCATTTTGCCATCTACGGTTACGCCGGCGAGCTCGCAGAACCACGGCACGTGGACGTGCTCGGGAACGACGCCGTGGAGCTGCTGCCCGCCTCGGGTGCGTTCGACGTCGTCGTCACCGGTCCCAACCGCTTCCAGTACGAACTGAAAGGCACGACGGCGGGCGCCGCGTCCGGCGTCGACGTTACGGTTAACGGCCGCCGCGGCAATAAGGCCGTGGAACTGGAAGTCCGCAACAACGGCGGGGCTTCGGTGACGCTGGCCGTGAAGTCACTGCAGTACGCACCCGGTGCCGAAACTGTGAAACTCAAGGCCGGACAATCGAAGAAGATCGGCTGGGAAACCGTCAGCGGCTGGTACGACGTTGAAGTCACTTCCCCCGGGGACCCGACGTTCCGTCGCAGGCTGACGGGTCGCGACGAAGACGGTCGGGAAGGCATCTCCGGCTAAGCGCCCGCCGGATGGTCCTTGGTGGTTGCACCAAGGACCAGGCCGGCCCGGGAAGGGCGGTAAGCCAGGGCCCAATAGACCATCATGGCGATGGCGCAGACCACTCCAAGGCTGGAAACCATGAGTTGCCACTGGGTCTGCGGGTCCTTGCCCCATTCCGCGGCGCCAGCCCAAACAGCCAGGTTCTTGGGTGTCATGTAGAACGCAACCGTGGAGCACACCACGATCACCCAGCCCGCAGTGCGCATCCGCCCATTGCGGGAGGGAACCCGGTGCATCGCAAACGCCATGCTGGGCAACGCAACGGCAACCCATACCCAGTGGTGGGACCAGGAGACCGGGCTGACCAGGAGCATCAGGATGGCCGTGGCCGATACCGCAATAAAATTCTCGTCCACAGCCACGGCCCAGGTGATGATGAGCCCAGCCACGATCGCGAGCCCCAGCGACAGGACCATCCACACCACATTGGTGGCTGACGAGTCCGGCATGCCAAAGTGCAGGAGCAGGCCCTTGACCGAGAGGTTGTCGACGTAGGCAGGGCCGCCAATGCGGCCGGTGTCAGGAAGGATCTTGGTCCAGAAATCCAGCGACGCCTGAGGCAGGACAGCCCAGGCCACAGCAATGGAGCCAAAGAACCCGGCTGCCATCCAACCCAGCGCTTTGAAATCACGGCGAACCAGGAAGTACAAACCAAAAGCGAGAGGGGTGAGCTTCACGCCCGCCGCCAGGCCGATCAGCAAGCCTGCAGGCCAGCGGATGGCACCTGCACGCACTTTCCCGTACAGGGCGAAATCGGCCAGGATCACACCCATCAAAATGATGTTGATCTGCCCGAAAACGAACGTGTCCCGCCATGGTCCCAGCAGCAGGATGGCTCCTGTTCCCACCAGCGCCGTGGTCCTGAAACGGTAATCGGCAAAGGCTTCACGCCAGGTCTTCAGGCCGAAGTAGTGCCTGGCCAACCAAGCGGCTACGGTTGCGGCGCCGCCCAGGGCCACGAGAATGAACACCATGCTTCCGGCGAAGAACCCCAACGCCGCCAACCCCGTGAAAAGCAAGGCGGCAAAAGGAGGGTACGTGAATGGCAGGCCATCACGGACGGCGTACAGGTCGCCGCCTTCCAGGACCTTGCCCCCGCCGTAGTAGTACACCTCAAAGTCATTGAGCGCCGGCTGGTAGTTCGCGTACAGGTAGCACACGGCCACCACCAGGGTCAGGGCACCCGCCACGGTGAGCAGCCAGCCGCGTGCGGTGGTGTTGGCCACCGTGTGTGAAGGAGAGGCCGCCATGTCAGCCGTTGGTGATCTTGGCGAAAGCCTGTTCAAGGTCGGCAATCAGGTCCTCGGCTTCCTCGATGCCGCACGAGAGGCGCAAAAGGTTGACCGGGACGGCCAGCTCGGTGCCCTTCACAGAAGCATGGGTCATCTCCGAGGGGTAGTTCATGAGGGACTCGATCCCGCCCAGGGATTCGGCAAGAGTGAACACCGAGGTGTTTTCCGCAACGGTCCTTGCCGCGGCCTCTCCACCCTTGAACTGCACCGAGACCATGCCGCCGAATTTCTTCATCTGCTTCGCGGCAAGATCGTGGCCCGGGTGGTCCGGGAGCCCCGGGTAGAGCACGGCCTCAACCTCCGGACGCGTCAGCAGCCACTCGGCCACGGCTTGGCCGTTCTCGCTGTGGCGGTCCATGCGCACGCCCAAGGTCTTCAAGCCACGGGTGGTCAGGAACGCGTCCATCGGACCGGACACAGCGCCGACGGCGAACTGGATGAAACCGATCTTCTCGGCCAGCTCAGCATCCTTCACCACAATGGCGCCACCCACCACATCCGAGTGGCCTCCGATGTACTTGGTAGTGGAGTGAACCACGACGTCGGCACCCAGGGCGAGCGGGGTCTGCAAGTAGGGAGACGCGAAGGTGTTGTCGACGACGAGGAGGGCACCGGCGTCGTGCGCTACAGCGGCGAGCGCCGCGATGTCGGTGATCTTCATCATCGGGTTGGACGGCGTCTCAACCCACACCAGGCGGGTCTTGTTCGCGGCGACAGCGGCAGCCACGGCGTCAAGATCCGACATGTCCACAGGCGTGTTGCCAATGCCCCACTCACTCAGCACACGATTGATCAGGCGGTAGGTTCCACCGTAGGCGTCATTGCCCAACACGATGTGGTCGCCGGGACGGGCAACCGCCCGGATCAACGAGTCTTCGGCGGCCAGGCCGGACCCGAAGGAGAACGCCGCCGTACCACCTTCAAGGGCGGCAAGCTGCTCCTGCAAGGCATCCCGGGTGGGATTGCCGCCGCGGCCGTACTCATATCCGGAGCGCAACCCACCGATGCCGTCCTGGGCATAGGTGGTGCTGAAGTGCAGTGGTGGGACCACAGCGCCGGTGCGTGGCTCGAATTCCTGGCCGGCGTGGACGGCTCGCGTGTTGAAACCGGCCTTGTTGTTGGCGGACATGGAAGCTCCTCTTTGTTCGATCAACGGTTGGTCAGCGCAGGCTAGTTGCTGAGGTAAGCCAGGAGGTCGTGGCGGGTCAGGATGCCTACCGGGGCTCCAGCGAAGGTCACCATCACGGTATCGACGTCGGACAGCAGCTCACGCGCGGCGGAAATGGTCTCCAAGGACCCGATCACAGGGAGGCGTTCCCCCATGTGTTCGGCGATCTTGTCCGTGAGCTTTGCATCACCGCGGAACAGCTTGCTGGTGAGGCTGCGCTCGTCGACGGCACCCAGGACTTCACCCATCACAACGGGAGGTTCCTGCGAGAGGACCGGGATGTGCGAGACACCGAACTCGTTCATGATGTTGATGACGTCGCGGACGGACTCGTTGGGATGGATGTGCACCAGGTCCGGCAGCTCGCCCGTCTTGGACTTGAGCACTTCCCCTACGGAAGCCTCTTCGCCCCCGGAAAGGAAGCCATAGGAGCGCATCCACTGGTCGTTGAAAATCTTGGCGAGGTATCCGCGACCGGAGTCAGGGAGGATCACCACCACCACGGCGGATTCGTCCAGGTCCTTGGCAGCTTGCAGCGCCGCCACCACAGCCATGCCGGAAGAACCGCCAACGAGCAAGCCCTCTTCCCTTGCCAGGCGGCGGGTCATGGCGAAGGAATCGGCGTCCGAGACAGCGATGACGTGGTCCGGGACGTCACGATCGTAGTTGGCGGGCCACATGTCCTCGCCGACGCCCTCGACGAAGTACGGCCGGCCGGTTCCGCCCGAGTAGACCGAACCTTCGGGGTCCGCACCAATGACCTTGACGCGGCCGCCGTCGGACTCCGGCCGTTCAGCCGAAACCTGCTTGAGGTACCGCCCGGTGCCGGTGATCGTCCCGCCCGTACCGGCGCCGATGACGACGTGGGTGACGCGGCCGTCCGTGTCGTTCCAGATCTCCGGGCCGGTGGACTCGAAGTGGCTGCCGGGGGCGGCCGGATTGGAGAACTGGTCCGGCTTGAAAGCGTCCGGAATCTCGCGGACCAGTCGGTCGGAGACGCCGTAGTAGCTTTGCGGGCTGTCGGGAGCCACGGAGGTAGGGGTCACCACGACCTCGGCGCCGTACGCCTTCAGGACAGCGCGCTTGTCCTCACCCACCTTGTCCGGGACTACGAAGATGCACCTGTAGCCCTTCTGTTGGGCCACCAGTGCCAGACCAACTCCCGTGTTGCCCGACGTCGGCTCGACGATGGTGCCACCGGGCTTGAGCCGACCGTCTTTTTCCGCGTCTTCGATCATTTTCACCGCGATGCGGTCCTTGATCGATCCACCGGGGTTGATGTACTCGAGCTTCACCAGGACTGTGGCCCTGATTCCCTCAGTAACGTGGTTGAGTTTGATGAGGGGCGTATTGCCGATGAGGTCCAACACGGACTGGGCGTACTTCATAGGTACAAAGTTACCGCCTGCCCGCGTTGGGACCGGACCGGACGGTCAGCTCCCCGCTGACGGATCCGTCTGCCACAGCCCCAGGATGTTGCCTTCGGTGTCCTTGAAGTAGGCGTACCACCCCATGGTTGGCACGGCGTCCTTGCCCTGCACCACTGAACCACCGGCCTGTTCAACCTGGGCGAGGGCAGCATCGACGTCTGTCACGTCGATGGTGATGATGGGGGTCTTGAGGTTGTCCGTCCGGGGGAACAACGCACCGTTGATGGCTCCGGGTTCTTTGGGCGCACCGGTTTGGTCGTCCGATTCGGTGGTCAGGGCGATGGTGTAGTCCATGCCCTGCATCGGGCTGAGGTTCCAGCCGAACGTTTTTTGGTAAAAGGCGTTGGCCCTCTCGGTGTCATCGGTTGGAATCTCGAAATGCACTATTGCGGCCATGGCATGCGCTCCTTGTTCCTGCGTTTGTTCCTGGGTTTGGGCGCGGCCCACCCGCGCCACACCACGGAGTCTAGCCGCGGGCACCGGCGTCGGTAAGGGCTTCGCGGAGCAAACTGTCAGCCCGGCGTGGGACCATTAAGAACATGACCATTGCAGAAGCCCCTCCGCTTGTTGCGGCCGCGGCGGACGCATCCATCAGGTGGCATCCGGGCAGTTCCTTCCGCCTGGACCAGACCATGTTTCCGCTGATGCGCGGCAACGCTGACCCGTCGTTCGCGGCGCATGCGAGTGGTTATTGGATGGCTTTCACCGCCCCTTCCGGTCCGGTGACCCTCCGCCTTTCGGGCGGAGGCCTGGGTCCTGATTCGTTCGTGGACGCACAGGCCTGGGGGCCGGGCGCCGCGGACGCCGTGGCAGGAGTGCCACGGTTGCTGGGCGCCGATGACGACTGGTCCGCTTTCGATGACCCGGCTTTCCACGCCACGCTTCCGCGCCGCGTCACAGAATCACGACGCCGGAACCTGGCTGTGCGCCTGCCCTCCACCGGGCGGGTGGTTGACTCACTGGTGCCCACCATTTTGGAGCAAAAGGTCACCACATTGGAGGCCCGTCGGGGCTACAGGTACTTGATGTATCGCTATGGCACCAAGGCTCCGGGCCGGGTGGCACCCCAAGGTCTCCTCGTCCCACCCACCGCCCGGCAATGGCTGGCCATTCCTTCCTGGGAGTGGCACAAGGCAGGGGTTGGACCACAGCGTTCGGCGACGGTCATGCGGGCGCTGCAATCCGCCGTCGCACTTGAACGCTTGGCGGCTCTGGACTCGGTGCAGGCCGGCGCCAAGCTGCAGACGATCCCCGGAATCGGTGTCTGGACCGCAGCGGAGGTTGTCCAGCGTACCCATGGTTGCCCCGATTCAATCTCCGTTGGCGACTACCACTTGGCGTCCTACGTGGGCTATGCCTTGACCGGGCAGAAAACGGACGATGCCGGCATGATCGAGCTGCTCGAGCCCTGGCGCGGACAGAGGCAACGGCTGGTCCGGATGCTTTACCTGAGCGGCTTCCGCAAACCCACCTTCGGCCCCCGAATGACAGTGCAGGACCACCGCCACCACTAGAAGCAACGCGGGGTCACTTATGGCCCATGTTCCCCGCGATTATGGGCCATAAGTGACCCCGCGTTGCTTCAGCTGGTGCGGAGTTTCGCCGACCGGATACGGGAAATCACCCCGGCGAACCCTTCAGCCAGGTCGTCCGCATTGACCTTGAAATACGACCACCCGGCGCTGAGGAATGCTTCATCGCGTCGGTTGTCACGCGTCTGCTGTTCCCGCGACAGGTGATGGGCGCCGTCGTACTGGATCGCAATCCGAAAGCGGCGATAACCGAGGTCCGCAGTGGGCGACCAGGGGTCATGCGGATTCAGCCGCAGCTGAAGTTCCGGTTCGGGCAGTCCTTCGTCCCTCATTGCCAATCGCAGAAACGTCTCAGGATACGAGTCGGCTCCAACGCGCATCTCATCCAAGGCCAGCCGGGCCTTCTCCACCCCTTGGAGGTTTGGATGCTGCCGGATGAGGAGCCGAAGGCCGGAGCTGTAAGCATATGGTTCGGTTCGGAATTCAAGGTCAGGCCTGGGCTGGCGAATTAGTTGATCTCCCATCGCGATGACATAGGAAAGGGGCAAGGATTTTGCCAGGTCCAACCACGTTCTAGGGCGAACAGACACAGGTACGCCCTCGTGATCCATGACCTCGCCAGGAAAAACCCGTACGCGGTGCCCCGTCACCCCGGTTCTCCGCACCCTGGGTAGTCCGTGCGGCTTGCTCAGATGCAAGGTGTCGTTGTTCCCCATCCACGGCGGAAGCCCGAGGCCTGTCAGGAGAGCGGCGGTCTCATGTGAGATCCATGCGCCGGGGGTTGCGGCGGTGAGGACCCGGGCCCGCTCGAGGAGGTCTACATCCGCTCCACGTGGCAAGTAGATGAGGCGGCCGCCGTCTTCGATGTCCTTCGCCCGCAGCCTTTTCCTCGGCACCCCCAGTTCCCGCGACTCGTAGATCGTAAAGGGGCGGATGCCGAGAACTTCGGGTAAAGGACTGATGCGAACCATGCAATCCAGTCTCTTGGCAGCAGGCCCATCAAATGGAGTTATCCACAGGCCCAATTCCTCCAACAGCAACGCGGGGTCACTTATGGCCCATAAATGGAGGAAACATGGGCCATAAGTGACCCCGCGTTGCTTTTACAAGTGGAGGCGGGACACGGCTTCCTGGCGCATATCGACTTTGCGGACTTTCCCGGAGACGGTCATCGGGAAGCTTTCACGGACGTCGATGTAGCGGGGAATCTTGTAATGCGCCAGTTTGCCCCGGCAGTACTCGGCGAGGTCGTCGGCTGTCAGCGGCCCGGCGCCGGGCTTGAGAATGATGCACGCCATCAGCTCCTCGCCGTACTTGGCATCCGGAACGCCGATCACCTGAACGTCCTGGATGGAAGGGTGCAGGTAGAGGAATTCCTCGATCTCGCGCGGATAGATGTTCTCCCCGCCGCGGATCACCATGTCCTTGATGCGGCCTTCGATCACGAAGTAGCCGTCTTCATCCATGCGGGCCAGGTCCCCGGTGTGCATCCATCCGTCAGCGTCGATGGCCTCGGCGGTCTTGTCGGGCTGGCCCCAGTACCCCTGCATCACGGCGTACCCACGGGTGCAGAGCTCGCCGATCACACCGCGCTCCACCACCTCCCCGGACCCCGGATCCACAATCCTGCTCTCCAAATGCGGCATGGTCCGGCCCACTGTTGACGTCCGCTGCTCCAGGGTGTCCCCGGCCCGCGTCATGGTGGACACGGGTGAGGTCTCAGTCATCCCGTAGCAGATGGCCACGTCCACCATGTGCATCTCGTCGATCACCCGTCGCATCACCTCGATGGGACACAGTGAACCCGCCATCACACCGGTGCGCAGTGTAGAGAGGTCGTAGGAGCCGAAATCCTCCAGCGCCAGCTCTGCGATGAACATCGTCGGCACCCCGTACAGCGAGGTCCCACCGAAATCCTGTACCGCTTCCAGCGCCGCCGATGGGTTGAAACCCCGGCCCGGAATGATCGTGGCGGCCCCGAAGCTGAGCGCGTTCAGGTTCCCGATCACCATGCCGAAGCAGTGGTAGAAAGGCACCGGTATCACCACGCGGTCATGCTCCGTGTAACCCAGCAGCCGCCCGATGGAGTGCCCGTTGTTAAGGATGTTGTGGTGCGTCAGCGTCGCACCCTTCGGAAATCCAGTGGTCCCCGAGGTGTATTGCAGATTGATGGGATCGTGCGGGTCCAGTTCCGCCATGCGCTCACGCAGCGCTGAAAGCCCGACGCCGTCGGCCCGGGTCAGTAGCTCGGCATAGCTCAGTTCGTGGCCGGCTTCCGGCACCCCCGCCGTCAGTCCGGCCGCCGGATCGCCGGGCAGGAAGACGATCTCCATGAGCTCGGGGCAGGTGTTGGCCGCTTCCCTGGCCATGCCGACGTAATCGCTGTTCTTGTCCTTGGGCGCAGTAACCAACATCCGCATGCCGTTCTGTTTCACCACGAATTCGAGTTCATGGCTCCGGTACGCGGGGTTCACGTTGACCAGCACTGCCCCGACTTTCGCTGTGGCGTACTGGAGGATGGTCCACTCGGCACAGTTGGGACTCCAGATGCCGATCCTCTCCCCCTTTGCCACGCCCACGGCCAGCAGCGCGCGGGCGAGGCGATCGACGTCGTCGTTCAGTTTTTGGTAGCTCCAGCGGCGGGCATCCATGCCCGGCGATGAGGCGGCCTCGATGAGCGCGTCCCGCAAGGGAAACTGGGCGGCGATGCGCTCAAAATTGGCGCCAATGGTCTCTTCGAGCAACGGGACGTCGGTGTCTCCGGCAGTGTAGGACAACATGACGGAACGCTACCAAGCCCTGCCGCGCAACAGAACCGTAACCACCGCCAAGGCTGCCGTGTCCTGCCGGTAGGGTTGGACCCATGAGTGCACCCATTGACCTGAAGGCCACGTTCATCCCCAACGAAGGCGAGTTCTTCCGCGTGAAGCTCGCGCTGGAAATCGCCATTGACGAGGTAGTCAACGAGCCCGGCTGCATCCGGTATGAACTGACCGAAGCCACAGAAGAAAAGCTCGTCCTCACCGAACGCTGGGAATCCGAGGAACTGCTGGAGAAGCACTCCAAGGGTGTCGCGGTGCAGGACCTGAACGAGTCCCTCAGCGCTTTGCTGGCCGAGCCTGTGCAGCTGGAACGTCTTTAGTTCTCCGCTGGTTCGCCAGTTCGCCTTAAACCATCGAGGTCGCCGGAAATTTCCGGCGACCTCGATGCATTTCCAGCGATTTCGCCGGATAGGGTCTAGTTTTCCTGCGCCTCGGCACGGGCCTTGGCAACATGGGCGTGGACTTCTTCCATGTCCAGGCCCTTCACGGCCTCAATGACCTGTTCAAGCTGCTGGGCGTTCAGGGCGCCGGGCTGCGAGAAGACGAGCACCTTTTCGCGGAAGGCCATCAGCGTGGGGATGGACGTGATCCCGGCTTCCGCTGCGAGCTGCTGCTCGGCTTCGGTGTCCACCTTGGCGAAGAACACGTCGGAGTGCTTTTCCGACGCCGCTCCATACGTGGGCGCGAACTGCCGGCAGGGGCCGCACCATGCGGCCCAGAAATCCACGAGGACAATATCGTTCTCCTCGATGGTCGATGCGAACTGTTCACCAGTGATGTCAACTGTAGCCATACTTCCACCGTACGCGTCCCTGCCCGGTAAGTCCCGTGGAAGGGTGCCCTGTTCGCTTCCCGCGTCACCGGGAATAAAAGCCCGGTCCCACGCTCGGGAGGCTCTTGATTCGGGCTGAACAGGTGTTTAACGTATTAAACATGCGTTCAACCGCAGACGATCTAACTACCCGGGCACGCATCCGTGACGCCGCCATCGGGCTCTTTGGTCGTGAGGGATTCGCCCGTGCGACTGTACGTTCCGTCGCAGCCGAGGCCGGAGTCAGTCCAGGGCTTGTCATCCACCATTTCGGCAGCAAAGCAGGTTTGCGGGATGCCTGCGATGAGCATGTCCTTTCCCAAACAGCCACGCAGGGACGGGAGAAAACGGATCCGGGCTCCACAGGCAGACTCATCCAGGATTACCTGAACAATCCGCACGACTACGCCAATGAGATCGCCTATATCCGCCAGTCCCTCAGTGACGAGTCGGATGCCGGTGACGCCTTCTTCGACGGGGTTGTCAGCCAAACGGAGGACATCATCCACACGGGCATCCAGGCCGGCACTATCCGGGTCTTCGAGAATGTCCGGGCCATCGCCGTCGTTATTGCCTCCAACAGCCTGTCCATGCTCATGCTGGGCCGTCACGTCTCCCGGGCGCTGGGCACCCCCGTAGCCGAACTGCACGGCATCGGCCCGGAGTTATTGCGGCATCTGACGCTGCCCGCGCTCGACATTTACACCCATGGTTTCTACACGGACTCGCGGTTCCTGAACGCAGCACGCGAAGCACTTGAAAACAACAACAACAACGGAAGGGAGCATGCCCCGTGACCCAAGCAATCGTCGTCAAGGGGTTGCGCAAAAAGTTCGGACAGCGCGAGGTTCTGCACGGGTTGGATTTCGCCGTGGAGTCAGGGACCGTCTTCGGTGTGATCGGGCCGAACGGAGCGGGCAAGACCACCACCATGCGCTGCCTGCTGGACATCATCCGGCCCAGTGCCGGTTCCATCTCCATCCTCGGGCAGGATCCCAGGCGGTCAGGGCCCGAATTGCGACGCCGGATCGGGTATTTGCCCGGGGAGCTGCACTTGGAGAACCGCACCACAGGCCGCCGGATGCTGGAACATTTCGCCGCCATCAGCGGGCCGGTGGACCAGCGGCACGTCAACGATCTCGCCGATCGGCTGCAGCTGGACTTGGACCGCCAGACCCGCAAGCTCTCCAAGGGCAACAAGCAAAAACTCGGGCTCCTGCAGGCTTTCATGCACAAACCCGAACTCCTAATCCTGGACGAACCCACCAGCGGCTTGGATCCCCTGGTCCAGCAGGTCTTCCACGCCATGGTCCGCGAAGCCGTGGACGACGGAGCCACAGTGTTCCTCAGTTCGCATGTGCTGAGCGAAGTCCAGCAGGCCGCGGATGCCGTCGCCATCCTTCGCGACGGCGGAATCGTCACGGTTTCCACAGTGGAGGCCCTCAGGACAGCAGCGGTAAGGCAGCTTCGCTTCAACAGCACCGGAACAGAAGCGCACGACGTCGGTGCGCTGCTGGCCAGGGTGCCGGGCGTCGCCAATGTGGCGGTCCGGGAGCTGACGCCCGATGGGCACGCCGCGGGGACGGTCGAAGCCACGGCCACCCTGTCCGGCCACGTTCAGCCCCTGGTCCAGGAGCTGGCCAAGCTGAACTTGACGGACCTGGTGCTGGAGGAGCCGGATCTGGAGGAAGCCGTCCTGACGCTCTACACGGGCGACGAAAGTCCTTCCTCCCATGAAGAATCACGGCACAGAGCCCTAAAGCAACCGGAAGGAGCCCACCATGCCTAGGCCACTGCCGCTGTTCACGAAGGCACTGACGGATTCGTGGCGTTCCACCCTCGCGTGGGCTGTGGGTCTGACGGGTGCCATCATGCTGTACCTGCCCCTGTATCCCTCCATCGGCGGCAGCTCCCAGATGCAACAAATGATCGATGCCCTCCCCCAAGGCATGACCAAGGCCTTGAACTACGATCAAATCGCGACCGGTCCCGGCTACACCCAGGCCACGTTGTTCGGGCTCATCGGGTTCCTGCTGATGTCCATGGCCTCCGTGGGTTGGGGCGCGGCCGCAGTGGGCGGCGACGAGGAGTCCGGGCTCCTGGAGCTGACCTTGGCCCATAGCGTGACGCGCGTACAGATCGTGCTGGAGCGGGCCTTGGCGCTGATCGTTCGTATCGCGATCCTCACTGCCCTTGTCTTCGTGCTGGTGCTGGTACTCAACGGGCCCGCCCAGCTAAATATCGACGTCGGGCATCTTGCCGGCGCGGTGCTGCTGTTTGCTGCCTTGGCCCTGCTGAGCGGCACCGCAGCGTTGTTTGTCGGTGCCCTGAGCGGACGGAAGGTGTACGGAGTCGCGGCCGGCGCTGCCGTTGCGGTCCTCGGCTACGTTTTCAACGCCGTGGGACGGCAAAGCCCCAACGTGGACTGGCTGCTGAACCTCTCCCCGTATCACTGGGCCTATGGCAATTCACCGGTTGCCAATGGGGCCGACTGGGGCGCGGTGACCGGGCTGTACGCCATATCGGTTGCCCTTATTGCCCTGGGAGCCTTTGCCCTGCAGCGTCGGGATGTCGGCGTCTAGCTCCACACGTGAGGCGCGGGACGGCGGGCCCCCGGCAGTCCGTTGTTCTCGCGCCACTCGTGGATCCATTCGGGCAGTTCAAGGTCGGCCGGCGGCGCACCAAACTCGGCGATGATCTCTTCCTGGGACACCGGCTTGCCTTTGGCTACCAGGCGCGTGGCGATGTAGGCGCGTGCGTAGATCTCTCCGTCAACCACCATGCGCTGCTCGAAGTAGATGGCTTTGGTGTCCAAGCCGATGATGCGGGTTTCAATGGTGTAGCGCTGCCATAGCTGCAAGGACTTCCGGAAGGCAATGGTCTCCCCTGCTGCAACAGGGCTCCAGCCCCGCTTACGCATTTTGCCCCAGACCCCGCTGCGCACCATGAGGTCGAAGCGACCCAGATCCATCAGGGAAAAGTACATGCCGTTGTTGACGTGCATGGCGATGTCAATGTCCGTGGGCAGCACACGCAAAGGCAGCGAGGATTCTTCCCAGACGCCCAAGGGCGAACGCTTGGCGGACGTGAACAGCAGCATGAGGGTACGTAGAAGCAGGTGCATGGCAGTTATGTTACCCGCGGGTAACATTCAGCGGAAGGTGCAGCCCGTAATGTGGAACGCCCCTCCGACTACAGCGCCCAGGGCGGTGTTCAGCCGTCCCCAGGCCACTTTTATGTCCAACGATTGCACTAACGTTTACCGCAGGTTCACGAAAGACGTGCACAATATCTGGAACTCGTATTGGAAGAACACATCAGGGGGATCCCTTTGAGTACGCTGCAAACCACCCGGCCCCACGGCGACGTCTGGCCCGAACTCCAGCGCCACCAAGTGGTAGTGCTCCAGGATGCCCGCGGGAACCGGATTGAGGGAACCCTGGACGGCATGACCGATGACCGCAGCACCCTGTGGATCCAGCTTAAGGGTGGGCTTGGACGCCAGCTGATCCACCACCTGGACGGCTACTGGCTGGAAACGACTGCTTGATCCTCCTGCCGCAGGGCCGGCCTGTGGCTAGGATTCCCGTATGACTCAAGCGCGATACCGGGACCTCGTCGAATGGCCGCTGATGGCCACGGCATTGATTTTCCTTACCGCCTACGCCTGGCAGGTCATCGGTCGCGTCGATGGACCCACGGCGACCCCCTTGGAAGTGATTCTCTGGATTACGTGGGGAATTTTCGCCGTGGACTACTTCATCAACCTTTGGCTCGCCGAAGACCGCATGCGATGGTTCCTCTGGAATCTCCATGAACTCCTGATCGTGGTGCTTCCCTTCTTCCGGCCGTTGCGGCTGCTGCGCCTGGTCACCCTGCTCTCAGTGCTGCAGCGGACCGTAGGCGAAACCCTCCGTGGACGCGTAGCAACCTACGTCGCCGGAGCGGCAGCCATGCTCATCCTCGTTGGAGCGCTCGCCGTCCTTGACGTCGAACAGGGCGCCCCCGACGCCAAGATCCTGACCTTCGGAGACGCAGCCTGGTGGGCCGTTACCACCATCACCACCGTGGGCTACGGCGACTTGTATCCGGTAACACCCATCGGCAGGGTGGTGGCCGCAGCCCTTATGATGAGCGGCATCGCAGTACTGGGTATCGTCACTGCTTCCATCGCCTCCTGGCTGGTGCAGCGGATCGAGGAGAATGCCGAAGGCGTGGCGGCCGCGGCCGGCGAAAAGGTGGCGGCAGCCGAGGAACCCGTGCGGGCCGAAGTGGCTGATCTGGTCAAGGAGATCGCGGCCTTGCGGCTGGAAATCGCCGAGCTCCGGAAAATCTCCGAGCGGCAGTAACCAAAAAGCCACCCCGTCCGGGACAACCCGCAGACACAAAAAATCCCCGGAACCAGTGGTTCCGGGGATTTTTTCTGGGTGGCAGATGAGGGATTCGAACCCCCGTAGGCAGTGCCAGCTGATTTACAGTCAGCCCCCTTTGGCCGCTCGGGTAATCTGCCGAACTTCAAAAGAAGATCACTTCCGGAAGACCATTTCTTTCGATCCGGTAACCGAAGGCAGAGACAACCTTACAGAACTTCCGCCCAAGAATCTAATCGAGGTCAGAGGCCCTGAATTTCGGCGTATTTCAGGCTTCTCCGAGGATACGATCCGCCAGTTTGGCCTCGAACTTCTCGGCCTGCTCGGCGGTGATCTGGTTCAGCTGCACGGCCCGCTGGAGATCTGCGTGGACGCCATCCATGCGCGATGTGGCGTCGGGGACCGGGCTTAGCACGATCGAGGCCGCCACCGCCGCCGCAGCTACTGCACTGGCAGCAGCCACAGCAGCCGTTCCAATGGAACCTGCTGCTGCTGAGGCGGACTTGCTGATGGACTGGACGGCCTTGGTGCTCATGCTGATCCTCCGGACGAAGTGTCTTCCAACTGGTACAACTCTGGGCCGCATTCCTCGGTTCCCACCCTGCGTGTGCTGTGAGCGAACTGTGAAAGCCCTGCACCGCCCCAACTGCGGGCTTCCGTACTAGGCTGGATGCCAGAACCCAACCCGCCCTCACAGGGCCCCCAACCTAAGGAGAGTCATGGCAGGCGAATCCACATTCGACGTCGTCAGCAAGGTAGACAAGCAAGAGGTCGCCAACGCACTGAACCAGTCCCAGAAGGAAATCGCGCAGCGGTACGACTTCAAGGGCGTCGGCGCAGAGATCGACTTCAGCGGCGAGAAGATCCTTATGAAGGCCAACTCGGAGGACCGTGTCCTTGCAGTCCTGGATGTCTTCCAGTCCAAGCTCATCAAGCGCGGCATCTCCCTGAAGTCCCTGGACCAGGGCGAGCCCTACCCTTCGGGCAAGGAGTTCCGCCTGGAGTGCAGCATCAAGGAGGGCATCGCCCAGGACATCGCCAAGAAGATCAACAAGATCATCCGCGATGAAGCCCCCAAGTCCGTCAAGTCCCAGATCCAAGGCGACGAACTCCGCGTGACCTCCAAGTCGCGCGACGATCTTCAGGAGACCATGGCCATCCTCAAGAAGTTCGAAGAGGCCGACCTCCAGTTCGTGAACTTCCGCAGCTAACGGCGCTCTGGCCGCGTGATTACTGGGCGCCCGCGCCCGAAG
This sequence comes from Paenarthrobacter sp. AB444, assembly GCF_028736865.1. Lineage (NCBI taxonomy): Bacteria > Bacillati > Actinomycetota > Actinomycetes > Micrococcales > Micrococcaceae > Paenarthrobacter > Paenarthrobacter sp. AB444. Next base: position 119,409 of record NZ_JAQZBY010000010.1, read on the forward strand.
TCCGCACAGAGTCCGCAGAATCACCGAGGACCGCAGCGATCAGCCTTGATCCTGCGGTCCTCGTTTTATCCACAGCTGTGATTTTCCTCACAGAGAGTCCTCTTGAGAGAGAATGTCGTTAGCGTTGGATGAACAGGGGAGAAATCGCATACGGAAGGGAAGCCTTGAGCGCGCAAATCCACCCCCGAGCAAGCTTGTTGACTGGCAGGCAATCGCGTCGGACGGTCAAGAAGTCCATATTTGCGCGCCGGCGTACGGAAGCGTTTCAGCAGCGCTCTGAGCGCTTGGCCGCCTACATCAATTCCCCGAAAGGCGTTGAGGCGGCCCTTGCTAAGCCCGCCACCGTGATTTACACCCGCAAAAAGCACTAATGGCGGAGTGGCTGGAAGCCGATCGCAAACATCAACCGCTCCTGCAGAAGTTCACTTGTATAGCAAAGGCTGAAGTCGGACCAGGGACGTGGCACAAAAAGCAGAAAGACCGGCCATGGGCGCGCCGCGTAGAGGCCGCTATCCGCGGGCTCAGGCTACCGCTGAAGGCGCCGCACCGGGCTGAAATTCTCTTGGATGTAGAGGCCGCGAGGATCAACGCGTTTGTGGCTTTCCGTAGCGAACCGATCAACGCCACCCAGCATCAGTTCCTCGCCTTGTTCCTGGCCCGTCACCTGGACTGCGCCAAGAACAACACGGGCACCGAAGCACTCAAGCACTTCGTCGACACGTGTCTCGAGATGGCAGATGGCATGCCCAAAGTGGAGCTCGTCGTATTCTCAGGTCAAGCGCATAAGCTGAATACCCCGGTTCACGCCTTACTGCAGCACCAGGGCTGGGAGCCCGAGGAAGAAGACGAAGAGGATCCAGACTTGGTCTGGTGGCGCTATCGTGTCCAGCTTGCTCCGCCGATCTGATCCGCCAGAGGCACCACAACCCAACTTCGAGCAGCATCGCATCCCGGCCCGATGCCCGTATCTACAGCGACTGTCGTAAATTACGGCACGATTAGTTTGCGTAATAGCCGCCGGGCAGTATTCTTCTTCCTTAGGCGAGCCTAAGTACGGCTCCCTTAGCGAAAGAACACTCCGACATGACCGCCAACTTCCTGATCGGCCTGCGCGAAGGCCTCGAGGCCTCCCTGATCGTGGTCCTGCTGATGGCTTATCTCATCAAGACCGGGCGGCGGCATCTCATTCCGCGCCTCTGGGCAGGGGTGGGCGCAGCCATTGCCATCTCCTTCGGCTTCGGCGCCCTGCTGACTTTCGGCCCGCAGGGCCTGACGTTCGAGGCACAGGAAGCCATTGGCGGCGGACTGTCAATCGTTGCCGTGGCCTTGGTGACATGGATGGTCTTCTGGATGGCCCGCACCGCGCGCAGCCTCGGCGGCGAACTCCGCTCGCAGGTGGACAAAGCGGCCGACGGCGCCGCCTGGGGCCTTGCGCTCGTGGCGGCACTGGCCGTGGGCCGCGAAGGACTCGAAACCGCGCTGTTCATCTGGGCTGCAGCCCAAGCCACGGGAGAAACAACCCTGCCGCTCCTCGGGGCTCTGCTCGGACTGGTGGCCGCTGCCGGCTTGGGCTATCTGCTGCACCGGGGAGTCCTCAAGGTGAACCTGGGCCGCTTCTTCACCTGGACCGGAGTCGGCCTGATCGTCATCGCGGGCGGAGTGCTTGCCTATGGCGTCCACGACCTCCAGGAAGCCGGCATCCTCCCGGGCCTCCACAACCTCGCCTTCGACGTCTCAGCCGCCATCCCGCCGTCGTCCTGGTATGGCACGCTGCTCAAAGGCACCCTGAACTTCTCCCCCGCGACCACGTGGCTGGAAGCAGCAGCCTGGCTGCTGTATGTGGCCCCGGTGATGTTCCTGTACATCCGGGCCAACCGTTCGTCCCGGCCGAAGGCCAGCAGCGCCGTCCCGGCTCCGGCCGTCGCTGCCCAGCCCTAAGACCCCCTGCCCGGTCCCCTCGGACCCTCCCCTCACGCGCCACCGATAGACAAAGGATTCCCCATGCCCGCTTCACCCAAGCTCCGCAGAACACTTGCCGTGATTGGCGCCGCAGCAGCAGTACCGTTGGTCCTCTCAGCGTGCACTGACAACGCGAAGACCACGGCCGCAACAGACGGTCCCATCCAGGTCAGCAGCACGGCCAACGAGTGCAAGGTGTCCACCACCTCCGCATCGAGCGGCAACCTCACCTTCGCGGTGAAGAATGAGGGCACCGAAGTCACCGAGTTCTACTTGCTGGCCGAAGACGGGCTGCGGATCATCGGCGAAGTGGAGAACATCGGCCCGGGAATCTCCCGCAACCTGGTAGTCACCGCTCCCGCCGGTAAATACACCACGGCGTGCAAGCCCGGCATGCAAGGCGACGGCATCCGTGCCTCCTTCGAGGTCAAGGAATCCGGCAACAAGCCCAGCGTTGACGCGGACCTGCAAAAGCTGGTGGACACAGGAACCCAGCAGTACGCCGCCTACGTCAAGGACCAGACCGAACAGCTCGTCACCGGCACAAAGACCTTCGCGGAAGCGTTCGCCGCCGGTGATGCAGCCAAGGCCCGCGAGCTCTACGCGGTCACCCGCATGCACTGGGAACGGATCGAACCCGTGGCGGAGTCCTTCGGCGACCTCGACCCCAAGCTGGATGCCCGCGAAGCAGACCTTGAACCCGGCCAGGAATGGACCGGCTGGCACCGCGCAGAAAAGGACCTCTTCCCGCCTGCAGGCTACACAGCGATGACCGCCGCGGAGCGCACCGCCATCTCCACGCAACTCGTTGCCGACACCGAAGACCTCGCCACACGCACCCGCACCGTGGAACTAACGGCGGACAAGCTGGGCAACGGCGCCAAGGAACTCCTGGACGAGGTTGCCACCGGCAAGGTCACGGGCGAAGAAGAGATCTGGTCCCACACCGACCTCTGGGACTTCCAGGCCAACGTTGACGGCGCCCGCATCGCGTTCGAAAGCCTGAAGCCAGCCTTGGAACAGAAGGACGCAGAGCTCTCCAAGTCCTTGGATGAAAAGTTCACCGCGCTGCAGGCCGAATTGAAGAAGCACGCAAAGGGCGATGGCTTCGCCTACTACAACGAGCTCAGCCCGGAGCAGGTGCAGGCCCTGGCATCGCTGGTCGACTCGCTGGGTGAGCCCCTCTCCAAGCTCACCTCAGCCGTGGTGCTGTGAGCGGCTGCCCTTTCGGCCACACGGGTGAGCCGGCCGACGTCGGGCGTTCCGGTGAGCCGGCCGACGTCGTAAAGTCCCAAAAGGCGTCCGACGGCGGTACGGCGGCTGCCGCTGATACCGGCGCTGCACGGATGTCGCGCCGGGGCCTGCTCTCCCTCGCCGGCGTGGGCGGCGCCGGAGCTGTAGCCGGACTCGCCGCAGGCTTCCTGGGTCATGACGCGGTGGCGACGGCGGCATCACCCTCGGTGCCTCCAGCCGGGGACGCCGTGGTTCCGTTCTTTGGCGATCACCAGGCAGGCATCACGACGCCTGCCCAGGACCGTCTGCACATGGCTGCGTTCGATGTGACCACCGAGGACCGCAAGGAACTGATCAAGCTCCTCAAGGACTGGACCGCAGCGGCCCAGGCGATGACTGCCGGCAATCCGACCGGCAAGACCGGCGCCGTCGATGGCCCGTACGACGCCCCGCCGGAAGACACCGGCGAGGCCTTGGATCTGGCAGCTTCCAAGCTGACCCTGACGTTGGGCTTTGGCGCAGGCCTGTTTGAAAAGGATGGCAAAGTCCGGTTCGGTCTGGAGGGGCGGCGCCCGGCCGCCCTGATCGACCTTCCCCACTTCCCAGGCGATGACCTGCAGCCGGGCCGCACTGGCGGTGACCTCGTGGTCCAGGCCTGCGCGGATGATCCACAGGTGGCCGTCCACGCAATCCGCAACCTGGCGAGGATCGGATTCGGCAAGGTCCGGGTACGGTGGTCGCAGCTCGGGTTCGGCCGCACTTCCTCGACCTCCCGTGCCCAGGTGACGCCCCGCAACCTGTTCGGTTTCAAGGACGGCACCAACAACCTCAAAGTCGAGGACAACGCCCTCCTCGACGAGCACGTGTGGGTGGCGGGCGGTGGCCCCGCGGCCGAGCAGTGGATGGCCGGTGGCAGTTACCTGGTGGCGCGGCGAATCCAGATGCACATCGAAATCTGGGACCGTACCTCGCTGCGGGAGCAGGAAGGGCTGATCGGTCGAACCAAGGGCGCGGGGGCTCCCCTGTCGGGAGGAGACGAGTTCAGCCCACCGGACTTTGCCATGGCCGGACGCAATGGCGAGCCGTTGATCCCCATGGATTCACACATGCGCCTGGCCCATCCGGACCAGAACAACGGCGTCCGCATGCTGCGCCGCGGCTACAACTTCACCGACGGCTCGGACGGACTCGGGCACTTGGATGCCGGCCTGTTCTTCATCGCGTTCGTCAAGGATCCGCGAACCCACTACGTCCCCATGCAGCTGGCCTTGGCCAAGGGCGACACCTTGTCCGTGGAGTACCTCAAGCACACCGGGTCCGGCCTCTTTGCCGTGCCTCCGGGCGTGCAGCAGGGCGGGTACATCGGCGAAGGGCTGTTCAGCTAGAGCCCTCTTCCGTTGCGGGCCCGCTTTTCCGTCGTTGGCCAACAACGGATCTGCGGGTCCACAACGTGTTGCGTCCCTAGGAGAGCGGCCGCCCCGCCATCCTTTCCAGCCGGCTGATCCGTTCCTTCATGGGCGGGTGGGTGGAGAACATGCGCCGCATGCCGCCGCCCCTGAAAGGGTTGGCGATCATCAGGTGCGAGGCATTGACCAAGCGCTGGTCCTGCGGAAGTGGCAACTGGCTCACCCCGGACTCGATCTTACGCAGGGCCGAGGCCAATGCCAGGGGATCGCCAGTGAGTTCGGCACCGTCCTCATCCGCGTCGAACTCGCGGGTGCGGGAGATCGCCATCTGGATGAGTGAGGCCGCAAAGGGTGCCAGCAGCGCCATGGCGATAGTGGCAAGGGGGTTTGCATTGCGCCGGTCGCCACCGCCAAAGATCAGCAGCATCTGGCCAACCGAGGTGATCACGCCGGCCACGGCAGCAGCCACCGAGGACGTGAGGATGTCGCGGTTGTACACGTGCATCAGCTCATGGCCCAGCACACCCCGGAGTTCCCGTGCGTCCAGAAGGTGCAGGATTCCCTCCGTGCAGCACACGGCGGCGTTCTTCGGATTGCGACCGGTAGCGAAGGCGTTGGGCGTCATGGTAGGTGACAGGTAGATCCGCGGCATGGGCTTGTTGGCCCGGACGGACAGCTCCCGGACGATCTGGTACAACTGTGGCGCCTGGGCCTCGGTCACGGGGTACGCGGCCATGGAGCGGATGGCGATTTTGTCGCTGTTCCAATAGCCATAGGCAGTGGTACCGACGCCGATCAAGGCCATAATCCAGATGGGGGCGGTGCTGCGGGTTCCTGAGGCGATGATGGCACCCAAACCCAACAACACCGCCCACAGCACGCCGAACAGCGCCGCGGTTTTGAGTCCATTGTTGTGTTTGTGCACGTTTCCTTCGTCCTCTTTCGTCGCCTCTTGCGGGGGTTCTTTAGCTTAAACGTCGACGTCGGCCGCCCTGTTCCGGCGGCTACGGCACCGGCGTCTAGGGCAACGGGTGCTACGGCACCGGGTGCTTCGAATCGTAGGCGACGAACCCGGGTTGGATGCGCGAGGCCAGCCACGCCAGCACAATGCACAGAACGCCGCCGAGCAGCAGCACTCCGCCCTCACTGAGGAACTTCGTCACTCCACCGGCAAGCATGTCCCCCACCCGTGGCCCGCCCGCGACCACCACAATGAACACCCCTTGCAGCCGCCCGCGCAAATGGTCGGGAGTGGCGGCCTGGAGGATGGTGGTACGGAAGACAGCACTCACGGAATCGGAAATGCCGGCGAGCGCACAGCAGAGCGCCGCCGGTATCAGCCAGGGCGTGGTTCCGTTACGTCCCGAGTCTCCAGCCAGGAGCACCACCAGGCCAAAGCCGGCAATCGAGGCACCCCAGCCCATGACCGACCACACCACGGCGCTGCCCTGCCGGCGTACCCTGCCCAACGGCCCTGAGAACAGGCCGGCAAGGAACGCCCCCACTGCCGTGGACGCAAGCAGCACGCCGACAGTGGTTTCGCCTCCCCCGATCATCACAGCACCAATAGCCGGCATCAGCGCCCTGGGTTGTGCGCAGATCATGGCGATCAGGTCAATCACGAAGGTCATGCGGACATTTGGACGCCCGCCCAGGAAGCGAAACCCCTCCACCACTGAACGGAATCCGGGCCGCACTGCATCCTTGGACGGTGGCAGTGGCGGGAGCTTGAAGAGCCCCCACAGCGCAAAGGTAAAGCTGATGACGTCGATGGTGTAGGTCCACCCGAAGCCGATGGTGGCCACGAGCACGCCGGCCAACAGGGGTCCCGCGGTCATCGAAAGACCGAATGTCAGCATGTTCAGGGCATTGGCAGCCGGCAGCAGGTCCTTGCGGACCAGGAGCGGAATAATCGCGCTTCTGGCCGGACCGTTGATGCCCTGCGCGCCGCTTTGGATGGCCACCAGCGCGTAGAGCACCCAGATATTGCCAATCTCCAGCCATGCCTGCAAAGCCAGCCCGGCCGTGGTCAACCAAAGGACCAGGGAGGCAATCAGGGCCACTTTCCGCCGATCGTAGGCATCGGAGATGGAGCCGCCGTAGAGACCTGCAATCACCAACGGAACCAGCGCGAAGATGCCCAGCAATCCTACATAGAGACTTTCCTGGGTCAGCCGGTAGACCTCCAGGCTGACGGCAACAAGGGTCAGTTGGGTGCCGATGGCCGCAACGGATGCCCCGAGCCAGAGCCGGCGAAAAGCAGGACTCTCCCTGAGCGGAGTGATGTCTGCCAGTAGTTTTGCCACCGTCCAACCCTAACCAGCCCCGGGGCTTGGTAGGCTCACCCCGGGGAAGGAGTTGACATGGTCATGTCGCGACGTTTGCTGTACCGTTCGGACTTTTGGGAGATCGCCCGGCCACGCCACCCCCTCACTGCCGGACACGTAGTGATCCGTTTGTCCGATCCCTCCATCGACTTCGCGCTCCCGTCAGCAGCGGACTGGCTGCTCTGCCACCAGCTGGCGCGGACAGCCCTTGCGAAGGTTCTCGGAGCCAGTCAGTGCGCCGTCATGTTCGCCTACCAGTGGCACCCCTTGGGAGCCGGGCTGGGTGAACCGGTGGCTGAGTCCTCAACGCCGACGTTCCACCTTTTCGGTCGTTGGGCTGGGGAAACCACGACGCCGGGACAGCAGCTTTCGCTGCCTGCCCACCGTCGGGCGGTGCTGCCGGAGTCCGGGCTCGAGGTGACCGACAAAGCGATACGCGAGGCCCTCCGGAGCGAGCGACCCACAGCGGACCGGGCCGTCGAACATGCGGCGGAGGCCGCCGTCGTACCTCTCCTTGAACCGACCCCACTGGTGCGGACTGTTGCGGCGGGTCCCCGCCACACGGTTCTCGAACCCGTGGGAGGTGCGGCGTCGATCCGTGAATTCAGGCCGGCTGATCTCCTCGCCGTCGCCGCGTCGCTGCGTGCGTTACCGCTGTCCGCCGGCGTCAGCGGCTTCAGTTGCCTGGCGCTCGAATCACCAGCACCGCAGACACCGCTGCGGATCCACGCGCTGGGTCGGTCCGCGGCGGAAGTCGTGAATCCGCTCCTGGAATTATTACGTTCACCGGAAGTTAGCCTCGCCTTATTGTGAACTTATCAAAATAAGTGTTTGAATGGATGCATGACGGATCACACAGCTGAGCAGCAAGCATGGGCGGCGGCCCTGCATGCCCACGGCCGCCGTGTGACCAAACAGCGGCTTGCAGTGCTCGCCGCGGTCCAGCACCATCCGCATTCCCCGGCAGAAGGCATCCTTGCCGCTGCCCGCGAAGAACTTCCCGAACTGACGGCGCAGTCTGTTTATGTGGTTCTCAGCGACCTCACGGACCTGCAGATGCTGCGCCGCTTCGAGCCCCCGCACTCCCCGGCGCTCTATGAAACCCGGGTTGGCGACAACCACCACCACGCCGTCTGCATCAGCTGCGGCAAGGTGGAGGACGTGGACTGCGCAGTGGGACACGCACCGTGCCTCACTCCGCACTGGAATGAAAATTCCAAGCCCATGACCATCCAGATCGCAGACGTCCTCTATCAGGGCATCTGCCAGGATTGCCAGGCCAAACAACAGCTTCCCGTACTACCTTCCGTAACCCAGAAATAAGAAAAAGGAGAATGATGACCGCGAACATCTCGACCACACAGTCGGGTGCCCCTGTCACTTCCGACGCGCACTCCAAGTCCGTCGGCGCTGACGGTGCCATCATCCTGACCGACCACTACCTGGTGGAAAAGCTCGCACAGTTCAACCGCGAGCGCGTCCCGGAGCGTGTTGTGCACGCAAAGGGTGGCGGCGCTTTCGGTACGTTCAAGACCACTTCCGACGTTTCCGCCTACACCAAGGCAGCTTTCCTTCAGCCGGGAGCCGAGACGGACATGCTGATCCGTTTCTCCTCCGTTGCAGGCGAGAACGGTTCTCCCGACACGTGGCGCGATCCCCGCGGTTTCGCCGTGAAGTTCTACACCTCCGAGGGCAACTACGACCTCGTGGGCAACAACACCCCGGTGTTCTTCATCCGCGACGGCATCAAGTTCCCGGACTTCATCCACTCCCAGAAGCGCCTCCCGGGTACCCACCTGCGCGACGCTGACATGCAGTGGGACTTCTGGACCCTCTCCCCCGAGTCCGCACACCAGGTCACCTGGCTCATGGGCGACCGCGGCCTGCCGGCTTCCTGGCGTGAAATGCAGGGCTACGGCTCGCATACCTACCAGTGGATCAATGCTGCCGGCGAGCGTTTCTGGGTCAAGTACCACTTCAAGTCCAACCAGGGCGTCAACTCCATCACCGGTGAGCAGGCTGAAGCACTGGCCGGTTCGGATGCAGACTTCTACATCCGCGACCTCTCCGAGAACATCGAAGCCGGCAACTTCCCTTCGTGGGAACTGCACGTCCAGGTCATGCCTTACGAGGACGCCAAGACGTACCGCTTCAACCCGTTCGACCTCACCAAGGTGTGGCCGCACTCTGACTACCCGCTGATCCACGTGGGCACCATGGAGCTGAACAAGAACCCGGAGAACTACTTCGCGCAGATCGAGCAGGCCACCTTCGCGCCGTCGAACTTCGTGCCGGGCATCGCTGCTTCCCCGGACAAGATGCTGCAGGCCCGCATCTTCTCCTACGCCGACGCACACCGTTACCGCGTGGGTACCAACCACGCCCAGATCCCGGTGAACCAGCCGAAGAACCAGGTCAACAACTACAGCCAGGATGGCCAGGGACGTTACCTGTTCAACTCCCCGTCCACCCCGGTCTACGCACCGAACTCGGTCGGTGGCCCCGCAGCAGTCGAGCCGGCTTCCCCCGCCGGTGGCTGGGAGAACGACGGCGAGCTCACCCTCTCCGCGCACACCCTGCACGCTGAGGATGACGACTTCGGCCAGGCCGGTACCCTGTACCGCGAGGTCTACGACGAGGCCGCCAAGGCACGCTTCCTCGAGACCATCACCGGTGCCGTTGGCGGCGTGAAGAACGCCGACATCAAGGAACGCGCCATCCAGTACTGGACCAACGTTGACGCCGAACTCGGCGCCAAGCTGCGCGCCAACCTCGGCGCTGGCCAGACCACGTCCGACGCTGAAGCAGCCAACAAGCTCTAAGCGTTCGGCTTTCAGAACACCCCGCTGCGGATCCATCCGCGGCGGGGTGTTCTTTTTGCTTTTCCACATAGCCGCTTCTTTCCACATAGCAGGCTCTACCTATGGCTGATCAGTCCTGGGGATTCATAGGATCCCTTCATGGACACATTCACAGGCATTCAGACAGCCGCTTTCCGCTTCTACGAGGACCTTGAAGAGAACAACAACCGTGAGTGGTGGCTGGAACATAAAAGCACGTACGACGCCGAGGTCAGGGAGCCGCTGACAGCTCTCCTTGCGGAGTTGGAGCCCAGGTTCGGGCCGGCAAAGATCTTCCGCCCCAACCGGGACATCAGGTTCTCCCAGGACAAGTCTCCGTATAAGACCGCGCAGGGCGCCTTTGCTGCCACCCGGGAAGGCGTTGGCTACTACGTGCAGATCAGCGCCGACGGGCTCCTCATTGGCGGCGGTTACCATTCCCACACGCCGGCGCAGCTGGCCCGCTTCCGGGCAGCAGTGGATGCTCCGGAGAGTGGCCAGGAGCTGCAGAAGATCATCGACGCCGTAGCGGAAGCAGGATTCGCGATTGAAGGCGAGAAGTTGAAGACCATCCCCCGCGGTTTCGACAAGGACCATCCGAGGGCAGAGTTGCTCAAGCATAAGTCACTGTCGGCCGGGGTGGAGGTGGGGCAGCCGGAATGGTTGTCCACTGCTGCGGCCAAGGACCAAATCGCTGCCCGGTGGGAGGTGCTGAGGCCTTTGGTGCAATGGGTCGGCGAGCACGCGGCACCGTAAGGATGTTGACGGCCCCGGGACGCAGAAACGCCCGAAAACCAGTGGTTCCCGGGCGTCTCCGTGATGGAAAAGCAGGCAGCTGTCTGACAAGCTGCTACCCGCATCAAACGTGCAGGCAGACGCAATCAGACCTTGGAGAGGTTGTCTTCGTCCTCGTCGCCGTCGCTCTGTCGGCTTTCGGTGGGGCCATCGACGGAGGCCTTGGCGGAAGCGAACTTCTCGTTGAGCCTGGAGTGCCGCTGGCCGTAGGCGAAGTAGATCGCCATGCCGATGACCAGCCAGATCGCAAAGAAGATCCAGGTTTCCACGGCCAGGTTGGTCATGAGGTAGAGGCACAACACTGCCGAGACCCAGGGCAGAACCTTGCCGAACGGAACGCGGAAGGCAGGCTTGAGGTCGGGACGCTTCTTGCGGAGCACCAGGATACCCAGGCTGACCATGACGAAGGCCGAAAGCGTTCCGATGTTGATCATTTCCTCAAGGAGGTCCACCTTGGTTACGCCGGCGACGATGGCAACTGCGGCACCACAGATGATCTGCAAGCGGGCCGGGGTAGCCCGCTTGTCGCTCGTCTTGGACAAGGAGCGGGGCAGCAGTCCATCGCGGCTCATGGCCAGGACCACGCGGGACAGGCCCATGAGGAGCACCATGATCACGGTCGTCAGGCCCACCAGGGAGCCGAAGGCGATGACCTTGGCTGCGTCGGTGTTGCCCACGGCCTCGAATGCGGTGGTCAGCGTCGGGTTTTTGACCTCAGCCAATTGGGTGTAGGAAACCATGCCGGTCAACGCGAGGGAGACCAGGATGTAGAGCAAGGTGACCAGGGCCAGGCCACCGAAGATGCCGCGGGGCAGTGTCTTCTGCGGGTTCTTGACCTCTTCGGCGGAGGTGGCCACCACGTCAAAGCCGATGAAGGCGAAGAACACCAGTGCAGCGCCGGCGAAGATTCCGAGGGTTCCGTACTGCGCAGGAGCGGCACCGGTCAGGAAGCCGAAGAACGACTGCTTCATGACGTCGGCCGCACCGTTTCCGGCCGTAGGCTCGGAGGCCGGGACAAACGGCGTGTAGTTGGAGAACTTCACGTAGCTGAAGCCCACTACGATCACGAACAGCACGACAGCGATCTTGATCATGGTGAAGACGTTGCCCACGCGGGCGGACAGCTTTGTCCCCAGCACCAGCAGCACCGTAAAGATTGCGACGATCAGGAAGGCACCCCAATAGAGGTCGATGCCGAACACGCTGACGGAGGGCGGCATCTCAACTCCCATCAAACCGAACACGGTACTGAGGTAGATGCCCCAGTACTTCGCGATCACGGCAGCAGCAGTGAAGAGCTCAAGAATAAGGTTCCAACCGATGATCCAGGCCAGGACCTCGCCCATCGTGGCGTACGTGAAGACGTAGGCGGAACCCGCCACGGGGATGGCGGTCGCGAACTCGGCGTAGCACATGATGGCCAGAGCACAGGTGACAGCGGCGATGGCGAAGGAGATGGTGACGGCGGGGCCGGCAAAGTTGGCGGCAGCCTTGGCGCCCACCGAGAAGATACCGGCGCCGACGGCAACCGCGACGCCCATGATCATGAGGTCCCAGGTACTCAGACTGCGCTTGAGCTTGCGACCGGGTTCGTCGGAATCGGCGATCGACTGCTCAATCGACTTGGTCCTGAAAATGTTCATAAAAATGCCACATTCTGGAGGGGGGTGGTATAGGACTCATCAAGAATAGTGTCCGGCCAATGGACGGCCATATTTATCCCAAATAGTGAGACGCTCCCCGTAGTCCTGTGACAGTTGAGGCTGTTGTGACGCGGCCGAGTTGCCCGCATCACACCAGCCTCATGCCCGACTTCATGTAGCTAAACGCCAGGTACGTCCCAATCCATCAGTGTTGACCGGATCAGGAAGCGCTTGCCCTCGGGTGCCTCAACTGAGAAACCGCTCCCCCGCCCTGAAACAACATCCACTGTCAGATGGGTGTGCGACCAGTAGTTGAACTGTTCCCGGGACATCCAGAACTCCAAGGGCTGTGGCTCCGAGGCTGTGCCGAGTTCGAACCGGCCCAGAAGGACATCCGAATCGCCGGTCAGGAACTCCCCCGCCGGATAACACATGGGTGCGGAGCCATCGCAGCAGCCACCGGATTGATGGAACATCAACGGGCCGTGCTGCGCCCACAACGTGCGGAGAAGATCCACGGACGCCGCGGTGAGCGCCACCCGGGAGAAATCCTCTCCGGGCAGCGTCACCGCAGCTTCCAATGCAGAGCTGGTCATCAGAACTTCAGAACCACTCGGCCGTCGATCTTTGCGTGTTTCATTTCGTCGAACACCGCGTTGACCTCGGACAACTCCCGGGTGGAGACCGTTGGCTTGATCTTCCCCTGGGCATAGAACTCCAGTGCTTCTTCAAGGTCCTGCCTGGTGCCCACAATCGAACCCCGGACCGTGAGGCCCTTGAGGACAATCTCGAAGATCGGCGCCGGAAAATCCCCTGGGGGAAGGCCATTGAAGACGATCGTCCCGCCGCGCCGGGCCATGCCGATGGCCTGACCGAAGGCCGAGGGGTGCACGGCCGTCACCAGCACCCCATGGCAGCCGCCGGTTTCCCGTTGGATCACCTCGGCGGGATCCTCATGCAACGCGTTGACGGTCAGCTCGGCACCGTGTTCCTTTGCCAGCGCCAGCTTGTCGTCGGCGATGTCCACAGCGGCAACACGCAAGCCCATCGCCACGGCATACTGAACCGCGATATGGCCCAGGCCGCCGATGCCGGAAATGGTGACCCACTGCCCCGGCTTGGCCTCGGTCATCTTGAGACCCTTGTACACCGTCACACCGGCACAGAGGACCGGAGCAACCTCCACAGGGTCCGAGCCTTCCGGGATGCGGGCTGCAAAGCGTGTGTCCACCAGCATGTACTCACCGAAAGAGCCATCCACGCTGTAGCCGCCGTTCTGCTGGGACTCGCACAGTGTTTCCCATCCGGTCCTGCAGTACTGGCAGTCTCCGCAGGCAGACCACAGCCAGGCGTTGCCCAGGAGATCACCGACGGCAACGTCAGTAACCCCTTCGCCCAAAGCCACTACTTCGCCCACTCCTTCGTGCCCTGGAATGAACGGTGGCGTGGGTTTGACGGGCCAGTCGCCTTCGGCGGCGTGCAAATCCGTATGACATACCCCCGACGTCAGGAGGCGGACCAGCGCTTGGCCGGGACCCGGCGTCGGACGTTCAACCTCCTTGACCGTGAGGTCGGTTCCAAACTCCGTGACTACTGCTGCTTGCATCGTGTTCGACAATTGACGATCTCCTTTGATCCCTGCGAATAATTGGAGTTTTTTGTACAGCTAATGCCCTTAAGAAGGCTCCATAAGGGCATTTGCTGTACAAAACTCCTAGAAGAAGCCGAGCTTGTTCTCGTTGTAGCTGACCAGGAGGTTCTTGGTCTGCTGGTAGTGGTCCAGCATCATGGCGTGGTTTTCACGGCCAATGCCTGAGGACTTGTAGCCACCGAAGGCGGCACCTGCCGGATAGGCGTGGTAGTTGTTGACCCACACGCGGCCGGCCTGGATTTCCCGGCCTGCGCGGTAGGCGACATTTCCGTTGCGCGACCAGACGCCGGCGCCAAGTCCATAGAGGGTGTCGTTGGCGATGCCGATGGCGTCGTTGTAGTCGCTGAACCTGGTGACGGACACTACCGGGCCGAAGATCTCCTCCTGGAAGATCCGCATCCTGTTGTGTCCCTCGAAGATGGTGGGTTGGACGTAGTAGCCGCCGGCCAGATCACCGGAGAGCTCGGCCCGGGCACCACCGGTCAGAACCTTGGCACCCTCCTGCTTTCCAATGTCGATGTAGGACAGGATTTTCTCCAGTTGGTCGTTGGAGGCCTGTGCACCGATCTGGGTTTCCGTATCCAGCGGGTTGCCCTGGATGATCTTGTTGGTCCGGGCCACGACGTCGGCCATGAAGGAGTCGTAGATGCCTTCCTGGACCAGGGCGCGGGACGGGCAAGTGCAGACTTCGCCCTGGTTGAACGCGAAGAGCGTGAAGCCCTCCTGCGCCTTGTCGTAGAAGGCGTCGTTCTGGGCGGCGACGTCGTCGAAGAAGATGTTCGGGCTCTTGCCGCCAAGCTCCAAGGTGACGGGGATGAGGTTGTTGGAAGCGTACTGGCTGATCAACCGGCCAGTGGTGGTCTCACCCGTGAAAGCGATCTTGCGGATGCGCGGGCTGGAAGCCAGCGGCTTGCCTGCCTCGACGCCGAATCCGTTGACCACGTTGACGACGCCGGCCGGCAGGAGATCACTGATCAGTTCCATGAGGACCAGGATGGACGTCGGCGTCTGCTCGGCAGGCTTGAGGACAACCGCGTTTCCGGCCGCGAGTGCCGGCGCCAATTTCCAGACAGCCATGAGGATGGGGAAGTTCCAGGGGATGATCTGGCCGACAACGCCCAGCGGCTCCTTGAAGTGGTACGCCGTGGTGTCCTCATCCAATTGGGAGAGTCCGCCTTCCTGGGCGCGGACGGCCGAGGCGAAGTAGCGGAAGTGGTCGGCTGCCAGCGGGATGTCGGCGTTGAGGGTCTCGCGGACCGGCTTTCCGTTGTCCCAGGTCTCTGCGACGGCCAGAAGTTCAACGTTCTCGTCGATGCGGTCGGCGATCTTGTTCAGGATCGCGGCGCGTTCGGTGGCGGAGGTCTTTCCCCAGGATGGCGCGACTTTGTGGGCTGCGTCCAGCGCGAGCTCGATGTCCTCCGAGGTTCCCCGGGCAACTTCGCAGAAGGCCTTGCCTGTTACTGGGGTGATGTTCTCAAAGTAGGCGCCCTTGACCGGGGCGACCCATTCGCCGCCAATCCAGTTCTCGTAACGGTCCTTGAAGGTGACCTTCGAACCCTCGGCACCCGGCTGTGCGTAAACGGTCATTGCTAGCTCCTTTGCTGCGAATCACTGTGGCTCTCGCCATTGATCCGAGCCTAGGAGCCGGGAGGTTGCAGCTACGTTGCAACAGTGTGAGTCAGCTCACGCCTGCAGTTCCCTGTCGATCCGCTCAAGGTCGGCCACCACCGCGGCGCGCTTGGGTGAGCGGGGCGGCAGCAGCTTCAGGACCGCAAGGCGGAGGTCGACGTCGTACTTCGCCTCCGGCAGTTCCGCGTACTTGAGCAGCGAATCGACGCTGCCGTCGCTCAGCAGCGCCTCCCGCAACAGATGCGAGACCCGCTCGCGCAACTGCACGACGCCGGGCGCCTCCGACCGCGGCAAAAGCGCACCTTTGTAGATTTCCAAGGCTATGCGGTGGGCGCCGCGCTGCAGGCAACTCAGGACCTGGCCGGAATCGGGAAGCAACTCGACGGGCAGCCGGTACGGCCGCGACTCGGGCACAGCGTCAGGGCTGAGTTCCTGGATGACCTTGCGGAGGCGGACCATCTCGGCGCGGAGAGTCACGGACGATCCCTCGCCTGGGTAAAGCTCGGCGCACAGATCATCAGCGCTCAACCCATCCGGATGGTTGCCGAGAATGGCCAGGATCTCGCTGTGGCGCGCTGACAAGGAGACTGTCCGGCCATCGATGCTGAGCAGCGCCTGGTCGCGCCCCAGAAGCTGGAGGCTGTTGCGGTACAAAGCCTGGCCGCCCGTGGCGGCTGCGCTCCGGCGTCGTGGTTTGTCGCGGACTGCCGCGGCGAGCTGCAAGCGTTCGATGCGCAACTGTGCCTGGGCGGCAGCGACCGTTGCTTCCACCAGCGAGAGCGTGTGCGGTGCGACGGCGGTTTCGGTCCCGGTGATGTCCACGACGCCCAACACTGCGCCGGAGTCGGGATCGTGGAAGGGAACCGCGGTGCAGCTCCAGGGATGGACGGACCGCTTGAAATGCTCGGCCCCGGAGATCTGGATGCTGCGGTCAAGGGCCAATGCCGTGCCCGGAGCGCTGGTGCCCACGGAGGCTTCGGACCAGTCGGCGCCGGCGACGAACATCATGCCTTCGGCGCGGCGTTGCATGACGGGGTCGCCGTCCACCCACAAAAGCCGTCCGACGTCGTCGCCTACGGCCACCAGCAGGCCGCTGTCATGGCTCGGCTGGACCAGCAGCTTCTTGATCACGGGCATGATGGTGGCCAAAGGGTGCTGCCGCCTGTACTCCTCGAGCTCATCGCGGTCCATGGCCAGGGGGGCTTCGGGTACGTCGGGGTTGGCCTTCAAGTTGGCCGAACGTTGCCACGACTCATGGACGAGACGCCTGATTCCCGCGATCTCATCGGCGGTTCCGGCGCGCCAGGCCTCCAAGTGTTCGTGGCCGGCCAGGGCGCGCTTCTGCAGCAGCTCCGCGGCGTCATTGCCGGGAACCACCGGGTGGATTGGATTCCTCACTCGAACTCCCCTGGGTCCTGTGCGTTATGGCCTCGCGTGGTGGGCAACGCGTGTGGTGGGCAGCACAGTACCGACGAGTATAGTTCGCCGGATGGAGTTTTTGTACAGCTAATGCCCCTGAGGCGCCCGAGTAAGCGCATTAGCTGTACAAAAACTCCGGAGGTCAGGGGCGGGAGATGCGGATCATTTCCTCGCGCGGGACAACCTTGATGCGCTCGCGGACCACGCCGTTCCCGTCTTCGGAGGCGGCGGCGGCTGAGGACCACTCAGCACCGAGGGCAGCTTCGTGTGCGTCCAGCCGGTTCCAGCCTTCCCACGTGGTGTATTCGATGCCGCGTTCTTCCAGGAGGTCGATGATGGCCTGCGGGTCCGGGTTTTCGGCCGGGGGCAGGTTCAAACGGTCCTCGAGGAGGCAGCCGATGGTTTCCAGTGCATCGCCCTTGGTGTGCCCGATCAACCCCACTGGTCCGCGCTTGATCCAGCCGGTGGCGTAGATTCCCGGCACGGGTTCCCCGTCGGCACCCAGGACGCGGCCGCCGTCGTTCGGAATGACGCCGCGGCGGGCGTCGTACGGCAGCTCCTCCAGCGGCGAGCCGTGGTAGCCGATGGCCCGGTAGACCGACTGGACCGGGTATTCGAGGAACTCCCCGGTTCCCTTGACGTTGCCTGTCCCGTCCAGTTCCATCCGCTCAAACTTCATCGCCACAACCTTGCCCGGGGTCTCGGGTGAGTCGAGGACTTCCACCGGGCTGTGCAGGAAGTGCAGGTGAAGGCGGCGGGACGAGGGCTGCTCGGCTTCAGCATGCTCCTCCACCAGCCAGTTGGTCATGGTGTTGACCATGGTCTTGATCTGGTTGTTGGTCCGGATTGCCTCGTCCGAGGCCTCGTCGAATTCGAAATCCTCCGGGTACAGGACGATGTCCACGTCCTTGCAGTGCGAGAGTTCGCGCAGTTCCAAGGGCGTGAACTTGACCTGGGCAGGCCCGCGCCGGCCGAAAACGTGGACGTCGGTCACGGGCGAGCTCTTCAACCCTTGGTACACGTTGTCCGGAATCTCGGTGACAAGCAGCTCCTCCGGGTGCTTGACCAGCATGCGCGCAACGTCCAAGGCGACGTTGCCATTGCCGATCACCGCGATTTCCTTGGCGTCCAGCGGCCAATCGCGGGGCACGTCCGGGTGTCCGTCGTACCAGGAGACAAAGTCCGCGCCGCCAAAGGAGCCTTCCAGCCCAATGCCGGGAATGTTCAGGTCTGCGTCCTTGATGGCTCCGGTGGAGAAGATCACGGCGTCATAGAAAGCGCGGAAGTCGTGAAGGGTCAGGTCCCTGCCGTAGGTCACGTTGCCCAGGAAGCGTATGTCCCCGCGGTCCAGCACCTTGTGCAAGGCGTTCACGATGCCCTTGATGCGGGGATGGTCCGGCGCTACACCGTATCGAATCAACCCGTAGGGCGCGGGGTACGCCTCGAAGAGGTCGATGCTCACTTCCACGTGCCCGTCTTTGACTTCGTTGGACTTGGTGAGGATGTCCGCGGCATAGACACCGGCGGGACCCGCGCCCACAATGGCGACGCGAAGCGGACGATTGGTTGCGGCTGAGTCTGACACCGTGAGCCCTTCCGAAGCAGTGAGCCACGCCGCTGTTGGTGGCGCGCAGATTTCAATTCTAGGTGTCGGCCCCACACCGGGCCGCTTATATGGCAGGAGTCACAAAAATACCCAAAGATTGCGGAATATTGCGGGGAACGCCGGTGTTGGCCCCAGTGTGTCGACTCCGGATCAGATCATCTCAGGCTCCCCTTCAAACCAGCCCACGACGGCGGTAGCCGGGAGCGGAGGCGACGGAACCGGCGGTGCCGGCAAGCAAGGCACCGGGGGCGCCGGCAAGCCCGTGCGGAGCGAGTCGACGGCGGGAATCCTGTTCGGCATCGGCGCTTACGGGCTGTGGGGCCTGCTCCCCCTGTACTTCTTCATCCTGATGCCTGCGGGTGCGATCGAAATCGTGGCCAACCGCGTTGTCTGGTCCTTGATCTTCTGCGCACTGCTGATCACCATCACCCGGTCCTGGCGGATTTTCGGCGCCGCGTTGAAGGACCGCAGCGTCTTCGGTCCCTTGGCCTTGGCTGCCATCCTCATCGCCATCAACTGGCTCACGTACACCTTCGGCGTCACCACCGGCCACGCCGTGGAAACCTCGCTGGGATACTTCATCAACCCCTTGGTCTCGGTCCTTTTGGGCGTCTTTGTCCTCAAGGAGAAGCTACGCCCCCTGCAGTGGACAGCGGTGGGCATCGGCTTCGTGGCGGTCGGCGTCCTGACGTTCTCCTACGGGCAACTCCCGTGGATCGCCCTGATCCTGGCCTTCAGCTTTGGCCTTTACGGCTTTGTGAAGAAGCGGGTGGGCCCCAAGGTCGATGCCCTCACGAGCCTCAGTGTCGAGACCATGGTGCTGGCTCCCTTCGCAGCGATCACCATGGTGGTCCTGGGTGTTGCGGGGGCCGAAACCCTCACGACCATGGGCGCCGGACACTTCTGGCTGATGGTAGCCTCGGGCGTCATCACCGCTGTTCCGCTGCTCTTCTTCGGCGCTTCCGCACGCCGCCTGCCGATGACCACCATCGGCCTGCTCCAGTACTTTGCCCCGATCCTCCAGTTCGTTGTGGCACTGCTTGTGTTCCACGAAACCATGACCGCTGCCCGCTGGATCGGCTTCTGCGTGGTCTGGCTTGCCCTGGTCCTGTTGACGATCGACATGCTACGGACCACCAGGAAGAACTCGGCGCTGAAGAAGCAGGCGCGGCTGTCCGCCGTCGAGGCCTGAACCGCTCGCCTGGTCCCATCGCGCGAAGTCGCGGGAACGCTCCCAAAACCCACGGAACTTTCCGGCGGATTCGCAGCCTTCCCACGATTTCGACGCCGGGCCCTAGTCGAGCACGTCCGGGTTTGGTTCCTTTTCGCGGCCGGAGGGGTCCAGGGCACGGGTTTCCAGGGCGAAAACCACCGGTCCAAAGGCTGCAAGTGACCCTGCGGCTGCTGACCCTGCAGCTGGCATCCCTGATCCTGAAGCAGTGTCCGCAGCCGGGCCGGCCGCAAGCTCCACCTCCACCACGGACTCGGCCAGCCTCTTGAACGGATATCCGCCGGAGCCCGCCGGAGCCACGGACCCCAGCACACTGCCTGAGCCCTCCTCCACGTCCTGCCCGGAGACGGGGCCTGAACCCAGCAATCGCAGCCCGGCCAGTTCCTGCCAGGCGGGCACCTCTACGCGCACCCTTCCCGACGCCGGAATCCGCGTCACAACTGCGTACACCTGTCCGGTGTCCCCATCCTGGGTGTAGTAGCCCCAACCGGGATATTTCCAGCCCTCTGCATAGCCGCACCCGTAAATGGCTTCCCCGTTCACGGCGAGCCACTCCCCCACCCGCGAGGCAATCTCCACCTCTTCCGGAGCCATGGAGCCGTCGCCGCGGGGCCCGAAGTTGAGCAGGAAGTTGCCGCCCAAGGACGTGCAGTGGGCCATCATGTCCACCAGGTCCCAGGGGTGTTTGAGCGTCGACTGCGCCCAGGGGCCTTGGTGGTATCCCCAACTGGCCTGCGGAATGGTCATGCAGGCTTCCCAGTCGCGGGAAGCCACAGCAACATCCCATGGGCCGGGCAACCTGCGCTCATAGCCACTCTCGTAGTCGCCCATCAACAGGCCATTGGAATCGACGTGCCGGGACCCGAAATCATCGGCTCTCAGGCGACTGTTGACCACCACGCCGGGAAGGCGCTCCTTCAGCATCCGCTCAACTTCCCAGGTCCACCACCCGTTGGCCTTCACGGATTCGTCCCAGGTGCCGTCGAACCAGAATCCCTTCACACCGGGGTAACGGTCCGCCAGTTCTTCCAACTGTTTCATCGCGAAGTCCAGGTAGCGGGCAAAAGCCGCCCGATCGCCGTCGTTCTCCACCGTGAAGCGCCAGTCCGGGTGCCGCCAGTCGAGCACTGAATAGTAGAAGTTGACGTCGATCCCGCGTGCTTCATAGGCGGCCACCAATTCACCCAGAACGTCCCGGCCCGACGGCGTATTTCCCATGTGGAAGTCCGTGTGGGCGCTCGGCCACAGGCAAAAGCCGTCGTGATGCTTGGTGGTGATGGTCATGTAGCGGGCACCGAGAGCCACGGCCGTGTCAGCCCACCGGTCGGCGTCGAAATCCGCCAGTGTGAAGTCGTTGGCGAGCGCCTCCCACCGTTGTTGGGGGATCTTCGCTACGCGCGGCAGGAACTCGGCCGCGAATTCGACGTCCTTCCCTTCCCACCTCCCGGCCAGCAGCGAGTAGAGGCCCCAGTGGATGAACTGACCCACCCGGTGGCTCCGGAACCGACGCATGGCAGCGTCGTCCCTCCGCCCTTGCCCGGACGCGCCGTATTTAAGGTCAATCACTTTCCCACCTGCCCGTCCCATGGAACGAAAGTACGCAGGTCGAACGACTGCGAAGCACCTGAAGCCCACGTGAGCGAGACTTCCGTACCGGAAACCACGACGGCGGCAGCCGCCTCGAGCGCTTCAGGCGCCGGAGCCGGGCCTCGGGTAAGCGTGTGCAGCGCGACGTGGACCGTTTCGACAACCGCGCGTTGGGCCGACAGGCTTGGCACTGCGGAGTGCTCACCCATGGCATTTGCACCCGCGTAGTGGCTGGTATCGCGCGCCTGCCAGCCGTGCAGGGCTGTCACAGCGGCAAAGACATCGCCATTGCTGACCCACGCAGTGTCCAGCGTGGTTCCCGCATGCACCCGGGACGCTCCCGCGACCGCATGCCCGCCTTCACGCACGGAAAACTCCGCCGGCCCGGTGACGAGATGGCAGCGAACCTCATGGATACCGTCCACCACGGACACCGTAGTGACCGCGGTTCCGGGCAGCGCTTTACCGTACAGCTGTGGGACGTGGACCGAGCCGCTGACCGGTCCCTGCGTGCGGGTGGCGCGCAGGGCGCAACGCCGGCTCGCCACGCCGTCAGAGCCCAACAACGCCAAGTGCCCGTCGATGTTTTCCTCCCAAGCCAAACCCGTTCCTGGCGCGGTGTGGGTGGAGTAGGAGAACTTGGCGTAGTGCGGATCATCGGGGTCCGTGCCGCCGTCAACAGGCAAGCCGCAATGATCGCTGCCGTGGTTGCTGAGCCGGACCAACCCGCCATCGCTGCTCACTGTCCATCCGACATCAGGCAAAGAACGTACGACGACGGGCCCATCCGTGGGTTGCGGATCCTCCACGTCCTGCCACACCCTGTGCTCCGGCGGGAGGGCCAAGCCCAGGAAGCCGATGCCGGCCAGATACGGGGATCCAAAACCGCTGTACGCCTGGCAGGATCCCAGGTGTTCGTCATACCAGCCCAGGGTCGGCGGCCCGTCCACACCGACGCCCTTCGCCGTAAAGTTCGCCAGCACACCGGACGCCAAGCGCCGGGTAGCCCCCGGCGTCAGCGGATTCACTCCCGAAATTTCCGCACACCACAAGGCTGCCAGGACTGCAGTGCGGTACGCCAAGGATCGCCCGAAGTGCAGCACGGCTCCATCACTGGCAAACATGAGGCTCTGGGTGCCCACGAACTCCCGCAGCCGCTCCAGATGACGCTGCCCCTCAGGAGTGCCCTCCCTGCCGGTCATCGTGTACCAAGCCCACAAATAGGGGTGGATTGCCCACGCATTGTAGTAATCGATGGCGTGCTCCGGCCCGTCCGTATACCAGCCATCACCCAGATACCAGGACTCCACCCGGGCCACATTCCGCGCCCCCGTGCAGCCGGAGACGTCCTCGCCCACCGATCGCAGGAAGCCCTCGGCCATTGCCGGAAAAAGCTGCCAATTGTTCCCCCACACCTCAAGCCGGGCGTGGTGCCGCAGCCAGTCGGCCACCTGCTTCTTCTCCCCCTCGGCCAGGGGCTCCCACAGCCACTCCCTGGCAACGTGCAACGAGAACGCGATGTTCGCGGCCTCCACGATCGAGTTGGTCACCCCCAGCAACGGGGACTTGCAGGTGACACCCAAGGGCCAACGTTCGGAACCTTCAGGGTCGGTGCCGGCCAGCAGCGCTTCCCGGTACCACGCAGCCAACCCCAACCGATCCTGTCCACGGGCCCCGGCAATGCGGGGCGCCGCCATCAGCAGGCTCCGGCCTATGGTTTCCATGCCTTCCCGGCGCTCACCGTCGCGTGTTACCCGGCCCGGGAGTCTCGGACTTGCTTTGAGGGGGCTGGAATAAGTCCGGATATGTTCCAACCAATGGTCGGCCGTGGCTTCCCAGTGGCTGCGGGTCCAGCCGGTGAACGGGGAAAGAGCGGTCTGTGGTTCGGGAAGCCAGGGTTGGGTCACCGGTAGGGGCTGGTTTACCTGGAGGGGCTGAGTCACGGTGTTGGATCCTTGGGGTTGTTCCGCTGCTTACTTGGCCAGGGCTGATTCGTATTCGCCGCGGATGGTGTCGCCGCCGTTCTTCTTCCAGTCCGCCACGGCACTCTTGAGCGCGTCCATGGTCCCGCGTCCAGCGATGACAGCCGTGGCAGCGTCCGAAACGGGCTGGCCCAGCTTCGCACCCTTGCTGGCGTTGGTCGGGCTGAACAAGGTGCCGCACGGGTCCTCGACCCCGAGCGGAATGAGCTTGGAATAGGCGTTGTGCATGACATCCACGATGTCCTTGTTGCTGGGGTCGTACACCACTTGCTGGGGTGCCGCGAGGTACTTCCACGGCACGGCGTTATCCAGCAAGGCCCGCTCGGTCACCACGGGGTTGCCGTTGGCATCAAGGGTGTAGTCCGCCCCTTCTGCCCCGTAGTTGAGCAGCAAGTATTCTTCGCTGCCAAATGGTGCCGCGAGGAAATCGGCTACGGCCAGAACTTCCTTGAGCTTGGCTTCGTCCGCCTTTTTCAGCATCACGGTGCCGAAGGTAATGTTGTCCAGCCAGGTCTGGGCCTTGCCGCCGTCGTGGCCCACGGGGATGAACGGGACGGCCTTGTTGGCCTTGTTCGCCGCAGGGACGCTGCGCCCATAGCCCGTCGGCCCAATGTAGGCGGGCAGTCCGTCATAGATCATGGCCACCTTGCCGGAGATGAACGAGTTCACCATTTGGGACTTGGTCCACCCTTCAGAGCCCGGGACATACATCCCGTCCTTGTAGAGCTTGGCTGCGAATTCGATCGCGGCCATGTATTCGTCGGTCTCGAACGCCCGGGTGAGTTTGCCGCCGTCGTTCTTCCAGACGTTCGGCGTGCGGAACATGTGGTGGAGCATCGTGAGACCGAACTTGGTGCTGCCCAGCGCCCACTGGTTCTTGGCAGGATTGGTCAGTTCCTTGGCCACCCTGTAGAAATCGTCCTTGTCCTTGATGTCCTCGGTGGATTTGACCCCGACATTCTCCAGCAGGGTCTGGTTGACGAATCCGGAGCCGCCAGTGAGGTTGCGCGGGATGGGCAGGGAGTACAGCTTGCCGGCCTGTACTGTCTGCTTCCAGAAAACCTCCGGGATGGCGGCGAGGTTGGGATAGTCCTTGACCTTCTCGCCACCAAGCAGCGGCGTCAGGTCCGCGCATTTGGCCTGCAGGAATTCCACGATGTTGGGCACTGCGGCACCGTCGTTCAACATGAGGTCCGGCAGCTCGCCCCCGGCAATGATCGTGTTGAACTTGGTGGCGTAGTCGTCCGAGGAGACAGAGGTGATCTCCACCTGTCCGCCCAAGCGGGCTTCAATGGCCTGCCAGGCGGGATTGTCTGCACGGGCGTTGGGTGCAGTGCCAAACAGGTTGGTAATGGCCGTGATCTTGCCACCGCTCAGGGGTGCTTTCTCCACGCTCCGGAACGGCGTCGGGTACTTGTAAAAGGCAGCCGGGACGCCTTCAGCCGTGCCTGCGATGTCTGCAGCGGCCGCTTTGAGCGGCATATGCGTGGGAAGCAAAGCCTCGCTGGCGTTGGAGGCGACGTTGGTGGTGCGCTGCCCGCAACCGGCCAAGGCCCCGCCGCTGAACAGTGCAAGGGCGCCGATGCCCGCCACGGAAAGGAAGCTCCGGCGGCTGGGGCCGGGAGTCGGGACTGCGTTCATGGGATTCCCTTTCAAGAGTAGAGAGTTTGCTTAGCCTTTGATGGCGCCGGTGAGGACGCCCTTGGTGAAGTACCGCTGGAGGAACGGGAAGACGATCACGATCGGGATCAGCGAAATCACGACGACGGCCATCTGGATCGCCTGGGACGGCACCGCGATCTCGGCTACTGCGGAGTCGCCCATGGGTTGGCCGAGCAACACGTACTGGCGCAGGATCATGGACAGCGGCCATTTGTCGTCGTTCAGGTAGAGCATGGCGTTGAAGAAGGCGTTCCAGTAGCCCACCGCGTAAAAAAGCCCGACGACGGCCAGCACGCCTCGTGACAACGGCAACACCATCTGGACCAGGATCCGGAAGTCGCCGGCGCCGTCGATCTTGGCGGCTTCGAACAGTTCGTTGGGCAGGTTCATGAAGAAGGACCGGACCACCACCAGGTTGAAGGCGCTCATCAGCGTGGGCAGGACCAAGGCTGCGTAATTGTCCAGCAGCCCCAGTTCCTTGACCATGAGGAAGCTGGGAATGATCCCGGGGCTGAAAAGCATGGTGAACAGAGCGGTCATGAGGAAGAAGCGGCCGCCCACAAGGTCACGACGGGTAAGGCCGTACGCCATGGCCACCGTGACCACCAGGGACAGGGCAGTTCCAATCGTGGTGATCAGCAAGGAGCGGACCAGGGCATCGGTCACTACCCCACCGGCGAAGATCGTTTGGTAGGCGGCGAAGGTGGGTTCCTTGGGAAACAAGACCAGACCGTTGTTGTTGGCGATCTCGCTTTGACTGGAAAGACTCGTCGCCAGTACGGCCAGCAACGGGTACAGCGCCAGGAAGCAGATCACCACCAGGGCGATGGCTTTGGATACCTGGACCACCGGCTTGGGCTTTTCCATCCAGACAGGACGGGTGTCCTTTTTCACCGAACGGCTCCCACGACGGCCCATGCCTGCCACCAGCGTGCTACTTGGATTTGCCATTGGAATAGACACCTTCCTGTCCGAAGAGATGGGCCAGTTTGTTCGCGCCGAGCACCAGGATCAGCCCAACGATTCCCTTGACGAGCCCCACCGCGGCCGCCGGACCCCACTGGCCGTCCTGGATGCCGTGGAAGTAGACGTAGGTGTCCAGCACCTCGCCGGCGCCGGGGCCCACATTGTCGCGTTGCAGGACGATCTGTTCGAAGCCCACTGAGAGGATGCTGCCGAGGTTGAGGATGAGCAGCAGGATGATCACCGGCATGATGCCCGGGATGGTGATGTGCCATAGCCGGTGCCGGACGTTCGCCCCGTCCACGGCCGCGGCCTCGTAGAGCTCCTGGTCTACGTTCATCAGCGCGGCAAGGAAGATGATGGTCCCCCAGCCCGCGTCCTTCCAGATGGATTGGATGGTCACCAGGAAGGGAAAGAACTCGGGCGTGGTCATGGCGTCGAAGCGCGGGAGTCCCAGGTTTTCCAGAAGGTGTGGGACGGCGCCCGTGGCACCGAGAACCTCCGAGAAGACGGCCACAATGATCACCCAGCCGATGAAGTGGGGCAGATACACCACACTCTGCACGAACTTCCGGATCTTGTTGGACACGATGCTGTTCAGCAGCAGGGCCAGGCAGATGGGAACCGGGAAGAACAGGGCCAGCTGGAGCCCGGTGATCACCAGGGTGTTCCGGAGGGCTTCCCAAAAGGCGCCGTCCTGGAACATGGCCGCGAAGTTGTCCAGCCCCACCCACACGCTGTCCACGAAACCGAGGTAGGGCTTGTAGTCGAGGAACGCGATGATGTTGCCGGCGAGCGGGATGTAGTGGAACACCACGAAGTACAGGAAGCCCGGTGCGATCAGCAGCAACATCACTTTGTCGCGTCGGATGCGTGCCATCAGGGTTCTCTTGCGGCTCGGTCCCGCGTCGGGTCCCGCAGGAGGGCGGTTACGACGGCGGCCTTCCGCCGCCGTCGCCGGCCCGCCGACGTCGTGCGCCGCCTGGGGCGTCAGTGTTTGGCTGTTGCTGCTCATGTATTTCCTCTGTCTGCGCCAGTGGACGGCGGATGTGGAGTGGCCCGGCGCTGTAGAGCAACCATCGGCTGAAATAGTAAGCGTTTACTATGGGAGACAAGCTACCTATAGAAATAATGTGATGTCAACAACACCTCTTTTCCTCTGACTGGCTAGGGAAGGTGGGATTGACAGTCTTTCAGTACCACCCCTACGCTGACTCAAAATAGCAAGCGCTTTCTATGAATTTTCCCTACCACCGATGGACGGAAACCCGCAGTGACCACCAATCTCCAGCACGCAGGCCCCATGAAGGCTGCTTTCGTGATGGGCAGGAACAATCTGTCCGCCCTGTTCAGCACCGAGGACCTTGCCCGGCTGCGCGGGATGGTCACGCTGCTCGGTTCCGAACCCGTTGCCAATTTCTCCGAGCCGGGTGCCTTCGGGTTGCTCGAAGATGCCGAGCTCCTCATAACTGGTTGGGGCGCTCCCGTCATCGACGGCTGGGTCCTGGACCGGTTGCCGCGGCTGCGCACCATCGTCCACGCGGCCGGAACGGTCAAGACGTTCCTGTCCCCGGAGGTCCATGAGCGCGGAATACAAGTGTCGTCCTCGGCTGCGGCCAATGCGGTGCCGGTGGCCGAGTTCACGTTTGCGGCAATCATCATGGGCCTCAAAAGAGCCCGTCGATTCAGCGAACAGCTGCGCACCACCGGTGCATCCCGCAACTCCGCCGGATTCCCCGCCATCGGAACCAACGGCGTAACCATCGGGTTGGTTGGCGCCTCACGCGTGGGACGCCTGGTCATCGGTCTCCTGAAGAACCTCGACGCACGGGTCCTGGTCTACGACCCCTACCTTGACGCCGTCGAGGCTGCTGCGCTGGGTGTCGAATCCGTCGGCCTGGCCCAGCTCTGCATGCTGTCCGACGTCGTCAGCGTCCATGCGCCGGACATTGCCGAAACGCGTGGCATCATCGGGGCGAAGGAGCTCGGCCTGATGAAGGACGGCACCTTGGTCATCAACACCGCCCGGGGCGTCTTGATCGACGCAGCCGCGCTGACCCGGGAACTCGTTTCGGGGCGGCTCGATGCCTATCTCGACGTCACCGATCCCGAGCCCCTCCCCGCCGGCTCAGTGCTGCACACCCTGCCCAATGTGGTCCTGACACCGCACATCGCAGGAGCCTTGGGAAACGAAATCCACCGTCTGGGCAGCCAAGCGGTCATGGAAGTTCGCCGATTGACCGAGGGCTTGCCCTTGGCTTATCCGGTTTTGGCCGCGGATCTTGCAAGAATCGCCTAGTGACCGAGAAAAACTCCCCCACAGATTCCGCCCTAGCCCGCAGCGGCAGCGGCGCCACGATTGCCGACGTCGCGCAGGCGGCGGGGGTGTCAGTAGCTACAGTTTCCAGGGCCCTGAGCGGCAACTATCCCGTGGCAAAAGCCACGCGGGAACGGATTCTTCGTTCCGTTACGGACCTGGGTTACGTGGCCAACGCCCATGCACGTGCTCTGGCCGGCGCCACCACCCGGACAGTGGGAATCATCATCAACGACGTCGCTGATCCCTTCTTCGCCTACATCGCCCGCGGCGTGGAACGGCAGGCGAGTGCCGAGGGACGGTTGTGCCTGATCACCGCTACCCACGGCGACAAAGAGCGTGAGCTTGCCCTGGTGGACCTCATGCGGGAGCAGCGCACCGACGCCGTCATCGTGGTGGGTGGGGCATCCGACGACCCGCGGTACCGGAAGCAGATGGCCGACCGTGCGCGTGCGCTTGCAGCGGCGGGATCTTCACTGGTCCTGTGCGGCAGGCCGTCCCTGGGAACGGGAGTGCCCACCAAGATGGTCACCTACGACAACGAAGGAGGCGCCTTCGCGATCACCGACTACCTCATCTCCCAGGGCCACCGCAGGATCCTCTACGTGGGCGGCCCCCGTGATTTTTCCACCACCGCGTCCCGGCTGGCAGGGTTCTACCGGGCCTTGGACGCCCGCGGCATCGAGCGGGACCCGGCGCTGGTGCACGAGGGCGCGTTCGGCCGTGGTTTCGGGTACAGCAGGATGCGGGAATTGCTGGACCAGAATTTGGACTTCACCGCCGTTTTCGGAGCGAACGACCTCGTGGCCGCCGGCATCCTGGAAGCACTCGAGGAACGCGGAATCAAGGTTCCACAAGACATTTCCGTGGTGGGCTACGACGACGTTCCCGTCGCCAGCGAGCTGCGTCCGCGCCTGACCACCGTTCGCGTTCCGCTCGAAGAACTGGGGCGCGAGGCCGTCCGTTTGGCTCTGGCCCAGTCACCGCACGACGCCGGCGCCTCCTCTGACAACACCCTCACCGTTGGTACGCACATCGTCATCCGGGACTCGGTTTCGCCTCTCAACAAGTTCTGAGCACTTCTGTTCATTTCCGTTGATGGGCCAGGGAACCGGAAATAGGGTTGCGGAAACTTCCGCCGCCATATCCCCACGCCACAACAGTTTTGAACGGAGCAGTTTTGAACGTCATTGGATCGCCCATGAGCCGCAGGACCCTTTTCCGCACAGCAGGTGCCGCAGCCCTCGCAGGGGCGCTTCTCGCACAGGCGGGGCCCTCTTTTGCAGCGGATGGCCTGCCCGAGCTCATTGCACGACGACGGCAAGTGCTCACCGGCGGCCGCAGCGCAGCTGACATTCCGGAACTTGCCGGACAACTCGATGGCATGGGCGCCACCACGGAAAAGTGGTGGTCATCCATGGACAAAGCGCCAGTGCGGACCTCCCTCTGGAGCGACCTCCCGCTGACGGGCATCGGACAGTCCGCCACCGCGACCAGCAACCTGGGCCTGCACTTCAATCGCCTCTATGACATGGCATTGGGCTACGCCGTGGCCGGAACCCCGTACGCGGGGAATCCCCAACTGGCCGCCGACATTGTTGCTGGCTTGAAGCTCCTCAACGACACTGCCTACAAACCCGGGATGCGCGCAGCGGGCAACTGGTGGTTCTGGGAAATCGGTGTGCCCCGCAAGACAGTGGACATCCTGACCCTGATGCATGCCGAAGTACCGGAAGCCCTCCGGTCATCCCTGCTCGCGGCGGTCCGCTGGTTCGCCCCAAACCCGAATTGGCGCGGCCGTGCTACATCACTGGCCGAAACCGGAGCCAACCGCGTGGACAAATCACTGGCCTGCTGCATGCGCGGAATCCTGGACAACAACACGGATGAGATCACTCTTGGCCGGGACGCCCTCAGCGACACCGTCCGGGGCGGCACCAACAGTGTTTTCACCTACGTCACCAGCGGCGACGGCTTCTATACGGATGGCTCGTTCGTTCAGCACAGCTACCTGCCCTATGCCGGGACTTACGGTGTGGTGGCGCTGGCGGGGATCGCCGAAATCATCGCCATGCTCGGTGGAAGCACATGGGCCATCAACGATCCCAGGCAGTCAGTGCTCTTGGACGCCGTGGAGAACACGTACGCCCCGTTCGTCTGGGACGGCAGGATCATGGATACCGTTCGCGGGCGGGCTGTCTCGCGGCAACGTGAACCCGACTACGTCAGCGGCTTCGGCTTGATCTCGGCTGTGCTCCTGTTGGCTCCCGGATGCGAGGAGCCCTACCGTTCCCGGTTCCTGGCGTTGGCGAAGGGGTGGCTGGAACGCTGTGCCGACCAGAAGCTCGTGGGCCACCCCACACAGAGCCTGGCCAAGTCCCTGCTGTCCTTGGCTGTTCTCTCCAATGCGTCCGTGACAGCTTCTCCGGCCCCGGTGTACAGCCGAATGTTCGCTGACCAGGACCGCCTGGTGCACCACCGACCACAGTGGGGCTGCACAGTGAACCTCTCCTCCAAACGCATTGGCCGCTACGAATGGGGCAACAGCGAAAACAACCTCGGCTGGTACCAGGGCGACGGCATGACCTTCGTGTACACCCGTCAGGACCCCTCACAGTTCAGTGCGGACTTCTGGCCCACAGTGGACCCCTATGCCCTTCCCGGAACCACCGTCAATGACGAGGCCCGTGCCAGCGGAGCGGGCGGAGCCGGCACCGGGATCCCCCGCGCCTACCAGGCCTTCGCCGGAGGGCTGACTGTCGATGGCCGCTGGGGTGTGGTCGGCATGGACCACCTCAACCACAACAAGACGCTTTCCGGGCGGAAATCGTGGTTCTTCCTTGACGATGCCGTGGTGTGCCTTGGATCAGCCATCACCGGCACGGGCGGCGCCGCCGTGCAGACCACCATCGAGAACAGGTCCTTCGCCGTGGGTTCCGTGCCTTCGTTACGGACCGATTCCCGCAACCGCAGCATGGCCCCGGGCGATGCTCCCATCGCGCTTAAGCGTTCCCTTCATATCGAGGGGCACGGAGGTTACGTCTTCCTGGACTCCCCGGGTGTTTCGGGCACACCCGAGGTTGCCGTGGTGCGCCGGACCGGCAGCTGGTACGACATCAACTCCGGGGCGGACACCGGCGGGAGCGCAGATCCCGTGACCCGGGACTTTGTCACAGTGACCCATCGCCACGGCCACGATCCGGCCGGCTCAGGTTATGCGTACATGGTGCTGCCCGCTGCAACGCACGATGCCACGTTCTCGCAGTCGGCCAATCCTTCAGTGAAGGTGCTGGCCAACTCGGCGGTTGCCCAAGTACTGGGCGTGGATAAGGACGCCCTGGTGTTTGCCAACTTCTTCGCACCAGGCAGCGCGGCGGGCTTCACGGTCTCCGGTCCGTGCACCCTTGCCACCCATCAGAGCAACGGGAAGCTCACGGTATCCGTGGCCGATCCCTCGCGCACTCAAAGCAGCCTCCGGATCACGGTTCCCGGCACCTGGACCACGATGATCAGTGCCGACGAAGGCGCAACCCTGATCGGCGGCAACACCGTCGAAGTCCAGCTCGACGGACACGGCCACCAGAAGAACCTGACGCTCGGGACCTAGGCGGGCACCGCCGTCGAGCACTCACTGGAACCCACGCCCCCAACTCGACGTCGAGTTCGCGGGAACGCTGCGAGATCGCGCGCAAAGCTCCCGCGAACTGGGCGCGTTCCCGCGAACTCGCGGCGGCGTGCCAGGGCAAAAAAGGCGGGCCGGGGAAATTCCCCCGGCCCGCTCTTGCGTGAAACTTACGCGTTGGCCTTGATGGCCTTTGCCAGGACCTCGAGGCCGTCGATCAGCAGTTCGTCGCTGATGACCAGCGGCGGGAGCAGGCGGATGACGTTGCCGTAGGTGCCACAGGTCAGGATGATGACACCTTCCTGGAGGCAGGCGGCTGCAACGGCCTTGGTGAGCTCGGCGTTCGGTTCCTTCGAGCCGGCCTGGACCAGTTCGATGGCGAGCATGGCGCCACGGCCACGGACGTCGCCAACGACCGAAACTTCAGAGGCCAGTTCGCGGAGCTTGCCCAGGGCGAGTTCTTCAATGTGGCGTGCGCGGCCGTTGAGGTCGTGCTGCTCCATGGTGTCGATCGCTGCCAGTGCTGCTGCACAGGCAACCGGGTTGCCACCGTAGGTGCCGCCGAGGCCGCCCGGGTGAACGGCGTCGAGCAGGTCGGCGCGGCCGGTAATAGCGGACAGCGGCATGCCGCCGGCGATGCCCTTGGCCATGGTGATGATGTCCGGGACAACACCTTCGTGATCGACGGCGAACCACTCACCGGTGCGGCAGAAGCCTGACTGGACCTCGTCGGCGATGAAGACGATGCCCTTCTCCTTGGCCCACGCGGACAGTGCCGGCAGGAAGCCCTCGGCCGGAACGATGAAGCCACCTTCACCCTGGATGGGTTCGATGATGATCGCGGCAACCTGGTCGCCACCGATCTGCTTCTCGATGGCGGTGATGGCGCGCTTGGCTGCCTCGGCACCGGTGATTTCCGGGTTCTCTTCGCGGAACGGGTAGCTCATGGGCATGCGGTAGACCTCGGGCGCGAACGGGCCGAAGTTGGTCTTGTACGGCATGGCTTTGGCGGTGAGTGCCATGGTCAGGTTGGTGCGGCCGTGGTAGGCGTGGTCGAAAGCTACGACGGCGTCGCGGCCGGTGGCCAGGCGGGCAACCTTGATGGCGTTCTCCACGGCTTCGGCGCCGGAGTTGAACAGCACGGTGCGCTTGGCGTGGTCGCCCGGGGTGAGGCGGTTGAGCTGCTCGGCAACTGCAACGTAGCCCTCGTACGGGGTCACCATGAAGCAGGTGTGGGTGAAGTGCGCGGCAGCTTCCTGCACGGCGGCGACGACGGCGGGATCGGACGCGCCGACGCTGGTCACGGCGATGCCGGAGCCGAGGTCGATGAAGGAGTTGCCGTCGACGTCGCGGATGATGCCGCCGTCGGCGTCTTCTACGTAGACGGGAACGCCCGAGGCGACGCCGGCAGCAACGACGGCGGAGCGGCGCTCAGCCAGTGCCTGCGACTTGGGGCCGGGGAAGGCGCCGTTGATGTTGCGCTTCTGCTCGATGCGGTACGAGAGTTCGTTCGCGGTGGTGGTCATGAGGGGTTTGCCTTTCTAAAAAACGGGGAAATTCTTATGCGACAGCGCTATGCATCCAGTGCAGACATCACGTGCTTGATGCGCGTGTAGTCCTCGACGCCGTACATGGAGAGGTCCTTGCCGTAGCCGGACTGCTTGAAGCCGCCGTGCGGCATCTCTGCCGTGAGGAGGATGTGGGTGTTGATCCAGACGGCACCGAAGTCCAGGTCGCGGCTCATGCGCATGGCCGTGCCGTGGTCGGTGGTCCACACGCTGGACGCCAAGGCGTATTCGACGTCGTTGGCCAGCTCGAGCGCTTCTTCTTCAGTGCTGAACTTCTGGACGGTGATGACCGGGCCGAAGGTTTCTTTCTGCACGATGTCATCGGTCTGCTTGGCACCGGTGATGATGGTGGGCTCGAAGAAGAAGCCCTTCTCGCCCGCGCGGTGTCCGCCGGTGACGATCTTGCAGTTCGCCGGGAGACTCTCCACTACTGAGGTCACTGCGTTGAAGTGGTTGATGTTGTTCAGCGGGCCGAAGTAGTTGTCTTCATCATTCTGCGAACCGGTCTGCAGGGTCTTGGTGTGCTCCACCATGGCTGCCACGACGTCGTCGTGCACCGAATCCTCGATGAGCACCCGGGTGATGGCGGTGCAGTCCTGTCCGGCGTTGAAGAAGGCGAACTCGGCAATGGCGGCGGCGCTCTTCTTGATGTCGGCGTCCTTGAACACGATCGCGGGAGCCTTGCCGCCAAGTTCCAGGTGGGCACGCTTGAGGCCCTTGGCTGCGCCGCTTGCAACAGCGATGCCGGCTCGGACGGAACCGGTGATGGACACCAGGCCGGGGACCTTGTGGTCAACCATCATGGCGCCGGTCTCGCCGGTACCCAGGACAACGTTGAGCACACCGGCGGGGAAGATTTCTCCGGCCAGGCGGGCCAGGACCAAGGTGGATTCGGGGGTGGTGTCCGAGGGCTTGAGGACAACGGTGTTGCCTGCGGCCAGGGCGGGACCGATCTTCCAGATGGCCATGAGGAACGGGTAGTTCCACGGGGCAACCTGGGCTACGACGCCGATGGGTTCGCGGCGCACGTAGGAGGTGTGGCCTTCGAAGTACTCGCCTGCGGACTTGCCTTCGAGCAGGCGTGCGGCGCCGGCGAAGAAGCGGAGCTGGTCTGCACCGGCAGCGACTTCCTCGGAGGCGATGAGGGAACGGACCTGGCCCGTGTTGCGGTGCTGTGCCTCAACTAGTTCGTCGCTGTGGGCCTCGACGGCGTCGGCGAGCTTGAGGAGCATGAGCTGGCGCTGGCCCGGGGTGGCTTTCTTCCACGACTTGAAGGCCTCACTGGCTGCGGACATGGCTGCGTCCACATCGGCCTGCACCGAAATGGGAGACTTGGCAACGATTTCCCCGGTGGCGGGGTTCACGATGTCCAGCAGACCCGTGCCTGCCGGCGTGACGAATTCGCCATTGATGAAGTTCTGCAAGGTTTGAACCACGGTGTGCAACCCTCTTTCGGTGTCTGGGCATGGGTTTTAGCTGATCAGAGCCTATGCCAGGGAGGTGGTCCAAGGAATAGTCAGCTGCACACACAAGGCCGCCGCGCTTAGTGCGCTTGACCAGCACCGGGTTACGCTTTAACCATGGCCCTGTCCCTTGCTTCGCTCGTCGCTGTCCCGTCCCTGAAACTCCGGCAGGCCGGCCTTGCCGAGACCACCTGGAACCAGGACATCAGCTGGGTCGCAGTGACCGAGCTCGAGGACCCGCAGCGCTTCCTCAGCGGCGGCGAACTGGTGTTGACCACGGGCCTGCGGCTCAAGAGCGCGGCCGACCAGCGGCGCTTTGTCCGCCAGGTCCAGCGGGCCGGCGCGGTGGGGATTGGCTTCGGCATAGGCCTCACGCACGATTCCGTCCCCGAAGCGCTCATCGCGGAGGCGAACCGGTGGGGGCTTCCCTTGGTGGAAGTCCCGTACGAGATCCCCTTCATCGCCATCGGAAAGCTCGTGGCAGAGTCCCACTCCGCCGACCATTATTCCAACCTGGAACGCCTCCTGGCCGGCCACCAGATCCTGGCCCGCGCACTCCTCACAGGCGGTGGCCTGGCCGAGCTCCTCAAACAGCTCGGCAGCATGCTGCGCACGGACGTCGTTCTCACGCAGTTCAGCGCCCAGCTCTATAACAGCGTTCCCGGGAAACCGGCCCCAAATGCTGACGGCTGGGCCTCCTATCCGATTCCCACCGGCCGCAGGGACGCCTGCACGCTCTGGCTCCGCCAACCGTTCATTGACTCGGGAATCGTCAGCTATGCGCAGAACCTCATCAGCGTCGAGCTCAACAACATGGTCAAGCAGCGGCAGGCCCAGCGCGCCATGGCGGGGCAGGTGCTGGACGACGTCATCCACGGCACGCTGGAAACCATCGAGGCGGCCCGGCGTTTGGCAGGGGTCGGCATCAACAGCACCCGGAAGAACGTGGTGCTGGTTGC
Organism: Paenarthrobacter sp. AB444; assembly: GCF_028736865.1. Lineage (NCBI taxonomy): Bacteria > Bacillati > Actinomycetota > Actinomycetes > Micrococcales > Micrococcaceae > Paenarthrobacter > Paenarthrobacter sp. AB444. Next base: position 155,271 of record NZ_JAQZBY010000010.1, read on the forward strand.
TGAATCCACGGCACACCACAAGCAACTGGTCAGCATCTCGCTGCCCCAGGCGCTGGAAGGTGGCGTGAGCGCCGTCGTCGGGAAGGATCTGGTCACCGTCATCAGCGACGACGGCAGCTCGGCCACCGCCCTTGCCAAGAGCCTGAGCGACCACCTCCAGGAGGCCGGCATCCATGCCGTGATCGGCATCGGCGGCGCCTACACCAAGCCGAACGGCCTGCGCTGGAGCTACTTCGAAGCGCGCGACGCCGTGGCGCACGGCTTGCCGGTTAACGAGCCTGAGCGACTCAGCCTGACTTCCTTGCTGCTCGCGAGCGAGGACGTGCCCTTGGCGGACATGGCGAGCGAGTCGCTTACTCCCCTGCGCAAGTTCGACGCCGCCCATGGAGCCGAACTCGTTGCCACTTTGGAGAGCTACCTGAACCACAACGGCTCCGTGGCGGCCGTGGCCGAGGCCTTGACGCTGCACAGGAACACGGTGCGCTACCGGCTGGCCCAGATCACCGAGCTCACCGGCTACGACCCCTCCCAAACCCAGGACCGCGTGCAACTGTGGCTGGCGTTGGCGGTCCAGCGCCTGGGGTCGCGCAACCCGCGGTAAAAGCGCACGACGGCGGCACGCGGCTGGGCGTCTCACTCGCCAGGGAGCGGCGGACCATGGGCTGACCGGAGAGATTCGCCACAGAAGTGTAGACATTAGACGTCAAACGTCTAACCTTTAAATATGGCTACGACGACTCCACTCACGACGACAGGAAACATCCCTACGATCTCCCCCGCCGGTGCTGCCCCGAGCGCAGCGAACACCGGCGCCAAGGCCCCCAAGTCCCGTGTCGTCGTCGTGGTTGGCGTCATCGCCGTCGTCCTCATTGGCCTGAACCTGCGCGCCGGGATCACCAGCGCGGCCGCCCTGTTCCATGAGCTGCAGCAGTTCCTCGGTTATGGCGCCCTGGTGGCCTCGATCCTGCCGTCCATTCCCCTGCTGTGCTTCGCGGTTGCCGGTCTTGGGACTTCCTGGCTGACGCGCCGGGTGGGCGTCGAGAAGGCCATCTTCATCGCGCTGGCACTCCTGGCAGCCGGCCTCTTGGTCCGCGGTGTTCCCGCGACCGGCGCACTCCTGGGCGGCACCGTCCTGGCCATGTCCGGGTTGGCGGTGTGCAACGTCGCCATGCCATCGCTCATCCGCGAGCACTACTCGGACCGCACCTCCATGATGACCGGCGTCTACACCTTCACGATGTCCGGCGGCGCCACGTTCGCCGCGGCCGTCAGCGTGCCTCTCGCGCAGCAGCTCGGCTCGCCGTCCATGGGCCTGGCTGCGTGGGGCCTTCTGGGCGTCGCTGCCCTGCTCGGCTTCCTCCCGGTTGTCCTCCACAGCCACCGCAACTCGGCCAAGACCGACCGTCCCCGGGTTTCCATGTGGCCGCTCCTGAAGACCCGTCTGGGCCTCCTGATCACCGCGATCTTCACGTTCCAGGCCTTCCTGGCCTATGCCGTCATGAGCTGGTTCGCCTACATCCTTACCTCCCAGGGGCTCAGCGCTTCCGAAAGCGGCCTGCAGTTCGGCGTGATGCAGTTGGTCTCGGTCGCGGCGGGCATGATCCTGCTGACGATCGGCTCCCGCCCCGGCATGCTGCGGCCCGCTTTGTACCTGGCCAGCAGCTCCACGCTAGTGGCCATCGGCACCATGCTCTGGTTGCCGACATCCTTGGCCGTGGTTCCTGCCATTCTGTTCGGCTTCGGTCTGGGCATCTTCCCGTTGGTCCTGGTGATCATCAGCCGCAGCGGAGGATCGACGGCGGAAACCACCGCGCTCTCCACCATCGCCCAATCGCTGGGATACTTGATTGCGGCAATCGGTCCCTTTGGCATGGGACTGCTCCACAGCGCCACCGGTGGCTGGGTGTTGCCGTTGAGCCTGTTGTCCATTGTGGCCGTGGCGCTCATGGTCACCTGCCACCTGCTCACCAGCAAGCGGACAGCATCGAAGACCCAACCGAGGACGGCATGACCCTGACCCCTTCGCATCGCCCGGTCCTGGCCGAGGAGATCACCGCCAAGCTGCGGGACATGATCAAGACCGGTGAGTGGCCGCTGCAGGAACGTATCCCTGCGGAGCCTGAGCTCATGGCCACCTTGGGTGTTTCGCGCGGAACGCTGCGGGAAGCCATCAAGGCCCTGGCCCACTCCGGGATGTTGGAAGTACGCCGCGGCGACGGCACCTATGTCCGGGCCAACAGCGAGATCTCCGGCGCAGCCCAGCGGATGTACAAGGAGCACACGCAGGAACACATCGTCGAGGTACGGCTTGGGCTCGATACCCAGGCCGCCCGGCTGGCAACCAAGCACGCCACAGCTGAGGACATCGCCGAGATGCGCCGCCTTCTGGCACTGCGCCACGATGCCTGGCTCGCCCAGGACTACCCCACCTGGGCCACTGCGGACTGGGAATTCCACGAACGCGTGGCTTTGGCCTCCGGCAACCCCCTGTTGCACCAGCTCTACGTATCCTTTGGGGGCGTCTTCCACAACGATCTCCTCCGCCAGCAGCGCACGGACGGCTTCAACGGCATCCCGCGCGAAGGCCACGACGAACTCGTTGATGCCTTGGAGGCCCACGATCCCCAAGCTGCGGTCTCCAGTGTCTACCGGAACCTGGACTTCTGCGCGGACAAGACGCCGCTGCAGTTCTAAGAAGGACGTTGCGTGCCCGCTATTCCGTTGTTGCCCAACAACGGAACAGCGGGCTTTCGACGTCCTAGGGAGTCAATCCAATTCCCGCAGCGGCAGCATCCTTGAACCGGGCATCGATGAGCACCACGTCGTGCCCCGCACGGTCCAACAAACTCGCGGCAACGCTGGCCCTGTATCCCGTGGCGCAATGCACCCAGATCCTGCTTTCGGGCAGTTCGGTCATCCGGCCAAGGAGTTCATATACGGGCACATTGACGGCATCCTGCACATGTGAAGCCTCGAACTCATCAGGCCTTCGGACATCCAGCACCACGTCATCCTGAGCGCGTTCCTTCAACAGCAGCCTCCAGTCGCCGTGCGGGTAGGAGGACCGCGACGCCCCGGGCGCCAACGTTTCGGGTGAGTGCCCGACGGCGGCATCCGGACTTTCGATGCCGATCCTCGCCAGGTCGAGGATCGCCTTTTCCACGTCATCGTGTGATCCGAGGAGCGTGAGTGGCTGGTTCCAAGGGATCACCCAGCCAAGATAGCTGGTGAAGTTGGAACCATTCCCGTACTCAAAGGCCACGCTGCCCTGCAGATGGTCCTCCGCGAAAGCTACCCGATGCCGGAGGTCCACCACCCACTCTCCCGCGTGCAGCCGGCGCGCCAGTTCGGCGGGCTCCACGGATTCCGGAACATCCAGGCTCACCGGCGCCGGACCTGCCGCGTTCAGCGGGCTCATGTGGGCGTAGTACGCGGGGTAGGCGGTGATGTTCTTCAGCAATTCCGCCACAAAGTGCTCTTCGCTCGGGTCGGTGAGGGCGTGGTTGGTCTCAGCCTGCTCGGCCAACGTGGACGAATCCTGGTGGCTCGCCGGCCCGATGGAACAAAACGATCCGAAGCCGTGCGTCGGGTAGAGCGCGGCTTCCGGGGTTGCAGCGGCAACGAGTTTCCGCACTGAGGAGTACTGGGCGTGGGCCAACGTTTCTGTGTCGCCCGGAGCGACCAGGTCCGTCCGTCCAACCGAGCCGTACAGCAAGCTGCCGCCGGAAAACACGGCCTCCGTGCCGCCGTCGTCCGCTGCGTCGCGCACCACGTACGCCAGGTGGTTGTGGGTATGTCCGGGAGTTGCGACCACCCGCACGGACAGGCGTCCCACTGAAAACACATCCCCGTCCGCCACCGGGACCCGTGCAAACGAGACGTGGTCCGCAGCGTTGACCACATACGAGGCACCGTGTTTCTGCGCGAGAGCCAGGCCGCCGGTGACGTAGTCGTTGTGGAGGTGGGTCTCAGCCACGTGGCTTATCCGGACACCTGCGGCAGCGGCCGACGCTTCGACGCGGTCGATGTCGCGCTGGGGGTCGATCACCAACGCCACGGAGCCGTCGTGGACCAGGTAGCTGCGGTCCCCCAGCTGGGGAGTCTCGATGACGACGACGTCCATACCCCCACCTTAAAACAACGCGGGGTCACTTATGGCCCATCCGGAGGCTCCGGACCGGCCATAAGTGACCCCGCGTTGGTCTTAGACCTGGGCGGATACACCGTCGCGGGAGATGTTCACCATGTCCTCGCGCGGTACAACCTTGATGCGCTCACGGGTCACCTCAACGCCGTGCGAACCGCCGGCTTCGGTAGCCGCTGCGCCGAGGGCGAGCTCGTGGGCGTCCAGTGCCAGCCAGCCTTCCCAGCTGGTGAACTTCACACCACGGGAATCGAGCAGATCCACGACGGCGTCTGCCGCAGGAACCTCGGCGACCGGCAGGTTTTCGCGGTCCTCCAGCAGGTACGTGACGGTTTCCAGGGCATCGCCCTTGGTGTGGCCGATGAGGCCGACGGGCCCACGCTTGATCCAGCCCGTGGCGTAGAGGCCGGGGACGTGCTGGCCGTCGGCATCCAGGACGCGGCCGCCGTCGTTGGTCACGACGCCCTTCTTGTGGTCGAACTCGACGTCCGGCAGGGCCGAACCGAAGTAACCGATGGCGCGGTACACGGCCTGGACCGGGTAGTCGATGAACTCGCCGGTGCCGCGGGCGTTGCCCGTGCCGTCCAGTTCGGTGCGCTCGAACTTGATGCCGGCAACCTTGCCCGGAGTCTCTGCGGAGTCCACGATTTCCACGGGGCTGTGCAGGAAGTGCAGGTGCAGGCGGCGGGAAGCCGTGAGCTCGGAGAGGTCCTCGGGCTGCTCGGCGATCCAGTTGGTGAGCGTGCCAACCATGGTCTTGGTCTGGTTGTTGGTCTGCACCTGGCGGTCGGACTCTTCGTCGAACTCGAAGTCCTCGGCGTAGAGGATGATGTCGACGTCCTTGGAGTGCGAGAGTTCGCGGAGCTCCAGCGGGGTGAACTTGACCTGTGCCGGGCCGCGGCGGCCAAAGACGTGCACGTCGGTGACCGGGGAGTTCTTCAGGCCGGCGTAGACGTTGTCCGGGATTTCGGTGACCAGGAGGTCATCGGCGTGCTTGGACAGGACGCGGGCGACGTCGAGCGCCACGTTGCCGTTGCCGAGCACCGCGATTTCCTTGGCGTCCAGCGGCCATTCGCGGGGAACGTCCGGGTGGCCGTCGTACCAGGAGACGAAGTCGGCGCCGCCGAAGGAACCCTCAAGCTCGATGCCGGGGATGTTCAGGTCGGCGTCCTTGATGGCGCCGGTAGCGAAGATCACGGCGTCATAGTGCTTGCGGAGGTCCTCGATGGAGATGTCCGTGCCGTAGTCCACGTTACCGAAGAAGCGGATGTCGCCGCGGTCCAGGACCTTGTGCAGGGCGTTCACGATGCCCTTGATGCGGGGGTGGTCCGGGGCAACGCCGTAACGGATCAGGCCGTACGGCGCCGGGTAGCGGTCAAAGAGGTCGATGCTGACATTGAGTTCGCCGCTCTTGACGGCTTCGGTCTTGGTCAGGATGTCTGCAGCGTACACGCCAGCCGGGCCGGAGCCGATGACGGCGACGCGGAGCGGACGGTCCGCAGAACCTACGGGGGTGCTAATTGACACGGCTGTGTTCCTTCTTCGTTTCAGTTGATGCGGACGCGGGGACGGTTGGGGGTAATGGTGCTGTAGTCAGCGGTCTTGAATTGCTCCGGCGCAAAGGGGCTCACACGGACAACATCGCCGATCACAATAACCGCCGGATTGGCCACACCGACGGCTTCCGCTTGGTCCGCGATGCTTCCCAAGGTGCCGATGGTTACGCGCTGATCCGGCAAATACCCGTTCTCTACGATACCTACTGGAGTATCCAAAGGCAGACCCGAGCCTGCCAATGCAGCCGCGGAATCACGCAATTGGGCCACGCCCATGAGCAACACCACAGTGTGATCGGGCCGTGCCGGGACTTCGGACAGCTCCTCATGGCCGGTGACCACACTGAAGCCCTTGGCCAAGCCACGGTGGGTCACCGGGATGCCGGCGGCAGCGGGAACCGAGATCGCCGACGTCACGCCGGAGACCACTTCAACCTCGACGCCGTTCTGCCGGCAGAATTCTGCTTCCTCGCCGCCGCGGCCCAGGACATAGGGGTCGCCGCCTTTGAGGCGGACCACCCGGTTGCCCTTGAGAGCTTCCTCCACGAGGATGCGGTTGATCTCCAGCTGGGGGACGGGGTGGTGGCCCGGGGTCTTGCCGACCTCGATCACGCGGACGTCGGGAGCCAGCTCTTTGAGCAGCTCACGCGGACCAAGACGGTCAGCAACCACGACGTCGGCCTGGCCCAGCAAGCGACGGCCGCGGACTGTGATGAGTCCCGAGTCGCCGGGACCACCGCCCACCAAAGCAACGGAACCAATGGAACGCGTGCTGTCCGCCTTCCGGTGCCGGCGCAGCGGCAGATCACCGGACTCCAGGGCAGTAGCAACAGCGTTCCGCAAGGCCATGGCGCGGCGCGGGTCTCCTCCGGCGTTGATGGCGATTTTTACGTCATCGACCACGGCGACAGCGGGAGTCCAGGCGGCTGAGGCCTCGTGGTCGGAAGCATTGACGCACCAGATGCGCTGCGCCTCGGCGTCGGCAGCTACCTGGGTGTCCACAGCGGAAGTGCCGGTAGCGGTCTGAACGAACCAGACGCCGTCGAGGTCCGACGTGCGGTACTCCCGGGGCTCCCAGCTGAGGAGCCCGGACGCCGCCTGCGAACGAAGTATTTCGGTGGCAACGGGAGCGACCACGGTGACCTTTGCACCGGCGTCGAGCAGTCCCTTGGCGCGACGCTGCGCGACGGGTCCGCCGCCCACAACCAGCACCGGGCGGCCGAGCAGCCTCAGCGCAGTGGGGTAAATGTCCTGTATTGCCATGAAAAAACTGTAGGGCGGCGCCGTAATATGCTTCAAAGGACCAGACACAACCAGTAACGCTGGGTAATCCAGCGTCACAAAAGGTTTTACGACAATGAGCTGGTTAGAAGACCGACCAGCCCGTGCGTGTGGTGAATTCGTCCAACGCGGCGACGCCCGCCACGGAGTTTCCGGACCGTCCCAGCCCCGGGCTCCACACGCTGATGGCGCACTTGTTCGGGACCACGGCCACGATCCCGCCGCCCACGCCGCTCTTGCCCGGCAGGCCCACCCGGTACGCGAACTCCCCGGCGGCGTCGTAGGTTCCGCAGGTGAGCATCACCGCGTTGATCCTCTTTGTCTGCGCCGGTGACAACAGGAGGCTTCCATCGGCTCCCAAGCCGTTGGAGGCCAGGAACCGGGTAGCGAGCGCCAAGTCCTCGCACGTCATGGCCAAGGCGCATTGCTTGGCATAGGAATTCAGGACATCCTCCACGGGGTTCTCCAGGTTGCCGCAGCTGGCCAGGAAGTGCGCCAAGGAGGCATTGCGGTGGCTGTTGTCCAACTCCGATGAGGCCACCCGGTGGTCGGTATCGATGCTCGTGTTGCTGCTTTCCTGCCGCATCAAATCCCGGACAGCGTGCGCGGCATTGCCCGTCAGGCTCAGGAGCCTGTCCGTCACCACGATCGCGCCGGCGTTGATGAAGGGGTTCCGGGGAATCCCGTCCTCGCTCTCCAGCTGGACCAATGAATTGAAGGGGTTGCCCGAGGGCTCGCGGAAGACACGCTTCCAGATGTGGTCCCCGTCGGAAGCCAGCACCAAGGCGAGGGCGAACACTTTGGAGATGCTTTGGACGGAAAACTCGACGTGGGCGTCACCTGCTGAGAACAACTCACCGTCCTTGGTGACCAGGGATATCCCGAACTGATACGGATCCACAGCCCCGAGCTGGGGGATGTAGTCGGCCACATTTCCTTGGCCCACGTGCGGTTCGACTGCTCCAACGATGTCTTCGAGGAGATTCTGAATGTCCATTGTTACCTTTACTGGCTTCGTCAGCCCCCTCCTCATTGAAGGGGCTTACACGTGCACCCGCTGCGTTCCCACGGTGTTCCCGCGGTGTTCCCGCAACGAGGCACAGCCAATAAGAGTACCGGCGTTTCAGGACCTCCGTGGACGCCGGCCGGAGGGGTTACACAGCGCGGCTGGCGCTCCATCCGAAGGCCGGGGCGATGTGCTGTGCCACGTTGCCCAGGAGCTTGGCGTTGTAATCGACGCCGAGCTGGTTGGGCACAGTGAGCAGCACCGTATCCGCAGACTGGACAGCTGCGTCCTTGGCCAGCTCTTCTGCCAACTGGTCCGGTTCCCCGATGTAGCTCTTGCCGAAACGGGACAACGCGCCGTCGAGAATTCCAACCTGGTCCTGGCTGTCCGCTTGGGCGCGAAGGCCGAAGTAGTGGTTGTCGACGTCGTCCACGATTGGGATTACGCTGCGGCTGACCGAAACCCTCGGCTCGAAGTCATGGCCGGCAGCTGCCCAGGCTTCGCGGAACATCCGGATCTGCTCGGCCTGGAGTTCGTCAAAGGGCACACCCGTATCTTCGGTGAGAAGCGTCGAACTCATGAGGTTCATCCCCTGCTCGGCCGCCCACACCGCCGTCTTACGGGTGCCGGCGCCCCACCAGATCCGTCGTGGAAGTCCTGGCGATTGGGGCTGGATCGGGAGCAAACCCGTGGCGCCACCGGAGTAGTGCGGATCCGCCTCCGCCACGCCGTGCCCTGCAATGGCTTTGCGGAACAGGGCAGTGTGGCGGCGGGCCATATCGCCCCCGTCTTCGCCATCGGCCGGAACGTAACCGAAATTGGCGGCGCCATTCCGTGCGGGCTCGGGTGAACCACGGCTCACGCCGAGTTGCAGCCTGCCGTCACTGATCAGGTCGGTGGCCGCGGCTTCCTCTGCCATGTAGAGGGGGTTTTCGTAACGCATGTCGATCACCCCGGTACCCATCTCGATCCGGCTGGTCCGGGCTGCGATGGCGCTCAGGAGCGGGAACGGTGATGCCTGCTGGCGCGCGAAGTGGTGCACACGGAAGAAAGCTCCATCGATACCCAGTTCCTCCGCTGCGACAGCGAGTTCGATCCCCTGTTTCAGGGCCTCGCCGGCTGTTGGTACCAGGGAGCCCGGGACGCGGGCCCAGTGGCCGAAGGACAGGAAGCCGATCCGTTTGTTGTGCATGCCCGTCACAACACCGGTGAATGCCGGCGCATTCCTCAACCAGCCCGTCGATAGTGCATGGCAACCGCGCCGTTGCCCAGTGGTTCCGCGGATACCAACTCCAGGCGCCGGGTACTGGGCAAGCCATCTTGGTACAGGGTGGGTCCGTGACCGGTGATCATGGGATGGATCAGGAACTTGTACTCATCAATGAGGTCCAGCCTGTCCAACTCCGTGGCAAGCTTCCCGCTGCCTACCAGCACTCCAGCGGGGGTTCTGTCCTTGAGTTCCTGGACCGCCGTGCGGAGGTCGCCAGTCAGATGGTGGCTGTTGGTCCAGGGGAAGTCACTTCTCGACGCCGAGACGACGTACTTGGGCTTGGTCTCCAGCGTCACCGCCCAGTCCTTGAGGGATTGCGGGGCATCGGTCTCGCCACTGGCGACGCCAGGCCAGTAGCTCTCCATCATTTCGTAGGTAGTGCGGCCCCAGAGCATCGCGCCGCTCTCTTCCAGGAGCCGGGTGAAGTGGGCATGCGTCTCGTCGTCGGCGATGCCCTCGCGGTGGTCGACGCAACCATCCAGGGTGACGTTAATGCTGAACGTTAGGAGGCCCATTTGGCGATTCTAGGCGTTCGGCGGGGAATGCACAGCGGATAAACCAACATCAGGTGCGAAACCGCGATGCTGCACTGCATTGGGATACCCTCCCGGGGTATGCTGCTGTTGTCAGTGACGTGCAGGAGGTGGTGGAGAAAGGTGAACAGCGTGACAGTCCTGCGGTTTGTCGCCACCATTCGACGGCGGGTCCCACTCCTGCTGCTGGTGGCTGCTGTGATCGCGGGAATCTTCGGAATGCACGTCGTCAACGGTTCCCACAGTGCGCATTCGACCAGCGCGTTAACTGTCGCGGCACAGCATGAGCACGGATCCCAGCACCTCCAGACATCCTCGCCTGCCGACGCCGATCAGTGCACGGCAGGCAGTTGCTCCTGCGCGCAGACGGGCAACGCGAACTGCACCCCTTCGCACCAGACAGGCTCCTTGGCGGCGCCGCCTCCAGGTGACGCCGTAGTCGTCATTGCCACGGCCTCGGCTCCCCGGGACCCCAGTCCGTCCTGGTCCTACCAACCAGCCCCACCCACCCCCGGGCAACTGAGCATCAGCAGGACGTAAGCAGCTAAATGGGTCGCCGTACGGCTACCCGTCCACACCCCGGGCCATGGCTTGGGGAACACATCTGCTTACCCTTGGCGGTCGACCAACGGGCCGCCTGAAATTGGCAAAGGACCAATCACTGATGAACAAAGCACGCTTTATTGTTGCCGGAACCGCCCTTGCAGGCCTGATTGCGCTGACGGGATGCGCGTCCAATTCCGGCTCCGATTCGATGCCGGGCATGGATCACGGCCAGTCACCGGCTCCGACCGCGACTACCAGCCCTTCCGTGACCAGCACCGCGTCGGACCACAACGCGGCGGACACCATGTTCGCCCAGATGATGATTCCGCACCACGCCCAGGCCATCGAGATGTCGGACGCGATCCTGGACAAGAAAGATATTCCGTCCGCGGTAACTGCCTTGGCGGTTCAGATCAAAGCGGCCCAAGCACCCGAAATCGAGAAAATGACGGCATGGCTGAAGGGCTGGAGTGAGCCCGTGATGGGGTCCTCCGCACATAGCGGACACGGCATGGACGGCATGGTGAGCGACACTGAGCTGCAGAAACTCAAAGACGCCCAAGGTGCGGAAGCAGCCAAGCTCTACCTCACCCAGATGATCGCGCATCACGAAGGTGCCGTGACCATGGCCGAAACCGAGATCAGCCAAGGCAAGTCTCCCGAGGCGGTGCAGCTGGCCAAGGACATCGTGGCCGCGCAGGAGAAGGAGATCCAGGACATGAAGGCCCTGCTGGCCGGTCTCTAACACGCCGTTCCGTAAACGCCCGACGGCGGGAGGCCGCCGTCGGGCGTCCCGAACAGCAACGCGGGGTCACTTGTGGCCCATGTTGATACCCAACATGGGCCAATAGTGACCCCGCGTTGCTTGTTAAGGGGGGGTTAGCGGCTGCTGCCTGCCAGCAAGCCACGGCGCTGGAGCAGGCGCTTTTCGATCGGGCCAAAGACCAGCAGTTCGATCAGGATGCCCACGAAGAGGATCAGGAGGATTGCGGACATGACGATCGCCATGTCTGACAACGCGCGGCCCTGATCCAGCAGGGAGCCGAGGCCAAAGCCGATCGTGCCGCCCACTGCGATGATTTCAGCGGCCATGAGGGAGCGCCAGGAGAAGGCCCACCCCTGCTTCAAACCACCGATGTACCCGGGAAGGGCCGCCGGGAGGATGATCTGCAGGGCCATCTGCAGCCGGTTCGCGCCGAGCACCGTGCCGACGCTGCGGAACTGCGGCGGGATTTGGTCGACGCCGGAGATGAGGCCGTTGATGATGGACGGGATGGCACCCATGAGCACCACGAAGTACACGGTGGCGTCCGTCAACCCGAACCAGATGATGGCAGCAGGAACCCAGGCCACGGATGGCAGGACCTGCAGACCTGAGATGAGCGGCCCAAAAGCACGCCGAAGAGGTGCAACCTGTGCCAGCAACAGGCCAATCGGCGTTGCCACCACGACGGAAATCAGGAAGCCGATCAGACCGCGTTGCAGGGAGGTCCAGACCGATTCCTGGACCTTGCCTTCACTCCACAAGACGCCCAACTGGGTCAGTACATCCAGCGGCCCCGGGACCTGGTCGCGGCGCTTGAGACCCAAGGACACGTAGAACTGCCAGGCCAAAACCAGGACCACGAGTGCCACGATCGGCAGCAGGATGCGCTTCCACTCGATGCCGCGTTGACGGCCAACGTCCGACTGCAGGTTATCCAGACCCGCTTCAAGGTCGCGAAGCTCGGAGGGGTTGCCTTTGATGGACGGCGAGGTGATGTGGTTCTGGTCGCTCACGGGGAGGGTCCGCTCTTCGGTGGTCTGGTTACTTGGCATGGCGGCGGATCTCCTCGCGAAGTCGTCGGGTAATGACGCCGGTCAGCTCCCCTGCGCGGCCGGCATCGGTGCGGTGCTCTTCAGTGACTTCCCATTCGGCCACGACCCGGCCTGGGCGCGAGGACAGCAGCAGTACCCGCTGGCCCAGGCGCACGGCCTCGCGGACGTTGTGGGTGACGAAGATGATGGTTCGCCCGGTTTCCTTCCAGATCCGCTCCAACTCATCGTGAAGAAGGTCCCGGGTGATGGCGTCGAGCGCGGCAAACGGCTCGTCCATCAGGAGCACCTGCCGGTCCTGGGCCAGCGAGCGGGCAAGGGCCACACGCTGGCGCATGCCTCCGGACAGCTCGTGTGGACGCTTGTCGCCGGCTCCTCCAAGGTGGACGAGCTCCAGCAGCTCGGTTGCCCGCGCACGTCGGCTCGCCTTGCTGCTCGACTTGTCGGCCAGCTGAAGGGCCAGTTCGATGTTGCCTCGTGCGGTCAGCCACGGGAACAGGGCTGAGTCCTGGAACATGAACGCCGCACCATCGCTGGGGACTTCCAGAGCGCCCGACGTCGGCTGCTCAAGTCCGGCGATGATGTTCAGCAGGGTGGACTTGCCGCAGCCGGACGCACCGAGGAGGGCGACAAACTCGCCCTGCCCGATCGTGGCGTTGACGTCGTCCAGGACGGGAGCCCCGTCGCCGAAGCGTTTGCCCAGGTTCTCCAGTACAACTGGCATGGTCCCGTCCTTCGTTTGTTGTTCGTCAAGCTGGTACTGCCTGAGCCGTATCCGGGGTCCGGATGCGGCCAAAGGCCGGCCCGCCCCGCGAGGGGGCGGACCAGCTTGTTACTGCTTAGTCCTGGCCGAGACCGGCGGCGGAGGTCTTCTTGCCCTCCACCTCGTTCAAGGCGCGGAGGTCGAAGATGCCGTTGATGTCGGCGGTCTTGGTGGTGCCTGCGTCAACACCGTCCTGGAGGAGCTTCTTGTACGTTCCTGCCAGGGGGTCGGTGGTGAACTTGATGTTCTGCAGCGCGCGGTCGATCACGTTGGCCGGAAGCGGTTTGCCTGCGGTGTCCTTGAGGACAGCGTTGATGGTGCTCGCCTTTTCCGAAGCCGAAGCCGAGTTCAGCCAGTTCACGGATTCGACGTGGCCCTTCAGCAGAGCCTTGACGGTCTCCGGGTGTTCAGCTGCGAACTTCTTGTTCACGATCAGGATGGTGGTGGTGAAGTCACCCTTGTCCCACAGGTCCTTCTCGTCCACCAGGACCTTCGCGCCGGCTTCCAGCACCAGGCGGGAGGCCCAGGGCTCAGGCAACCACGCGCCGTCGAGCTTTCCGTCTTGGAAAAGCTTCAGGGTCTGGGCGTTTTCGGTCGGGTTGATGTTGACGTCGCCGCTGCCGTCAGGGTTGGTCTTGTAACCCTGGTGGCCGAGCCAGGCGCGCAGTGCCACATCCTGGGTACCGCCGAGCTGCGGCGAAGCGAGCACTTTGCCCTTGAGGTCGGCTGCGGAGTTGATCTCCGGCTTGACCACCAGCTGGGCACCACCGGAAGCTGCGCCGGCGATGATGCTGATGGATTCGCCGTTGCTCTTGACGAAGGAGTTGATGGCCGGGTTCGGGCCGATGTAGGTCGCGTCGATGGCTCCGGCATTCAGGGCTTCGATCGCGGCGGGGCCGGCGTTGAAGATCTGGGTGCTGAGCTTGGTGTCGCCGAGTTCCTTGGCGATGAAGCCCTTGCTGGTGCCGACCAGGGCCGGGCCGTGGGTGACGTTGCTGAAGTAGCCCAGCTTGAGCTCGGCTGCCGGGGAGGTGTTGGCGGCCGGTGCTGCCTGGCTGTTGTAGTTGTTCGAGACGACGGAGGCTACGGCTGCGCCTGCACCGATCAGCAGGACCAGGCCGACGGCCAGTCCGATCTCGAGGGTGCGGCGGCGCTTGGGCTTGGCTGGGGTCTGTCCCGCGACGATGCGGGTGGTGCCGGAATCAGATCCGGGCTTGGGTGACTCGGGAGTGTTCGACATGGGGGTCCTTAGGAGATTTTTGGGATGCGAAGCGGGGCGAAGATCAGGCCCCTAACATCGCCCATCGAGGGCAAGGAAGGACCGTTCCGGAGTGGTCATGAGTTCACAGTAGGGACTGTCATATTTCGGCTTCAATCCCGTAGAAATCAAGGTTCATGAAGGGTCACTTGGCGTCATATTGGCCGAAAGGGCTTCAATGTCCTTCGGATTCGTGCGGCAGCAGCCGCCCAGCAAACGGGCTCCACGGCCAAGCCACTCCCCCGCGTTCCCGGCCAGGGTTTCTGCAGACAACCCGTTGCCGGCCGGTCCCCACGTCTTGGTCACGGCGTCATACGTCTCCCCCGAATTCGGGTACGCCACGAGTGGCTTGTTGGAGGACTTAGCGAAGTTGCCCAGCGCCCCGGTCACCAGTTCCAGCGGCACACAGTTAACCCCAACGGCGGCCACGCGCGGTTCCGCGCTGAGCAGCGCGGCCACGTCCGCGAGGGGCGTTCCGTCACTGATGTGGGCGCTGTCCCGCAGCGTGAACGTAAACCAGGATTCGACGTCGAACTCCGCCACGAGCGCCAACAGCGCCTCCGCTTCGGCGTACGACGGCAGCGTCTCGCAAGCCAGGAAGTCCGCGCCCGCTTCAACCAATGCGGCGATGCGGGGCCGGTGGAAGTCCCGGAATTCCGCGGGAGAAAGCGTGTAATCGCCCCGGTACTCTGAGCCGTCGGCGAGGTAGGCGCCGTACGGTCCCACCGAGCCGGCCACCAGCAAGGGCCCCGAACCGGGGTTGGCCGCGAGGTACTCCTGGCGGGCCTCATTGGCCAACCGGACACTCAGCGAAACCAGCTCCAGCGACTCCTCCACGGACAGACCGCGACGCGCGAAACCCTGCGGCGTCGCCTGGTAGCTTGCCGTGATGGCCACGGAGGCACCGGCGTCGAAGTAGTCGCGGTGGACCTGCTTGATCAACTCCGGCTGCTCCAACAGGACCTTGGCGGACCAGAGCGCGTCCTCAAGGTCGCAACCGTGGGCTTCCAATTCCGTGGCAAGCGCTCCGTCCAGGACCAAGTCCTTGCCGGCGTCCAGGAGGGTGCTGAGCGTGGTGTTGCGGGGCATACGGCCTTCCCAAAAAGAAACCGCGACTTGTTCGAACATCACGCTCCACAAAGGGAGGGGCAGCGAACAAGCCGCGGTTTTGTTGCTGTCTGTGTCCTTAGATGACGTAACGTTCGTCTTCGTGGTCACCGGGGTGGTCCTTGACCAGACCCGCGGCCAAGGTATTGCCGTCAATGGGGTCAATCACCAGGAAGGCACCCGTGCGACGGTGGTGCAGGTAGTTCTCCAACGGCAGGGCTGCGGCGAGCCGGAGCTGCGCGTTTCCGATGTCGTTGAGTTCCAGCGTTGACGTCGGCTCCACGGCAAACGTGGCCAGGTCCAGCTTGCCTGTGACGTTGCGGACCAAAGCCTGGACCGTGCGCGTTCCGTGCTTCACCAGGACCTTCTGGCCTTCGCGCAGGGGCTTCGGCGACAACCAAGCCAGCGATGCGTACAGGTCAGCCGAGCTTTCGCGAACGGTTCCGGCCGCAGCGATGGTGTCCCCACGGGCGATGTCGATCTCGTCAGCCAAACGGATGGCCACGGACTGCGGCGCAGCGGCCTCTTCCAAAGACTGGCCCGCGAAGTCGATGCCCACCACGGTGGTAACGCGCGGCTCGTGGCCCGGGCTGATGACGGACACTTCGTCACCTACCTTCACGGAGCCTTCGGTGATCTGCCCGGCGTAGGCCCGGTAGTCACGGTAGGCCTCCACATCGAGTCCGGCAGCCACGGCATCAGGGGCCAGGGCACCTTGCGGACGGATGACCAGCTGGACCGGGAATCGGAAGCTTTCCAGTTCAGCTTCGAGTTCATCGGCAGCCGGGAGGGTTTCGAGGACCTCCAGCAACGCCGGTCCCGTGTACCAGGGAGTGCGCTCGGAACGGTCCACCACGTTGTCGCCGTCGAGGGCCGAGACCGGCACCACCAGCAGGTCAGCGACTCCATCGGAACCCAGGCCCAACTCGCGGGCCACCTTTTGCACGTCGGCCTCGATGTCGCGGAAAACCTGCTCGCTGAAGTCCACCAGGTCGATCTTGTTCACAGCGACGATCACGTGGGCCACGCGCAGCAGCTGCAGCACGGACAGGTGGCGGCGGGTCTGCTCCAGCACACCCTTGCGGGCGTCAATGAGCACGACGACGGCATCCGCCGTGGAGGCGCCCGTCACCGTGTTCTTGGTGTACTGAACGTGGCCGGGGCAGTCCGCGAGGATGAAGCTGCGGCGGTCGGTTGCGAAGTAGCGGTAGGCAACGTCGATGGTGATGCCCTGTTCGCGCTCGGCACGCAGGCCGTCGGTCAGCAGGGCGAGGTCGATGCCGCCCTTGTCGCCGCCGAAGCCGCGGTCCGCCGAGGTGCGGGCAACGGCGTCGAGCTGGTCGGCCAGGATCGCCTTGGAATCGTGAAGGAGGCGGCCCACCAAAGTGGACTTGCCGTCGTCGACCGATCCAGCGGTTGCGAAACGGAAAAGGGTGGTGGGCAGGGCTGTCTCCAGCCCGGCAGCCAATGTTTCGGTGCTCATTTAGAAGTAGCCGTCCTTCTTGCGGTCTTCCATGGCTGCCTCGGAGATGCGGTCATCTGCGCGGGTGGCGCCACGTTCGGTCAGGGTGGAGGCAGCGACTTCAACTACGACGTCGGCCACGGTGCGTGCGTCGGACTCGACGGCACCTGTGCAGGACATGTCGCCTACAGTCCGGTAACGGACCAGCTTGGTGATGACGTCCTCGTGGGGCAGCGGCTGGGAAACTTCGCCCACTGCACGCCACATGCCGTCGCGGGCGAAGACTTCACGCTCGTGGGCGTAGTACAGGCTGGGAAGCTCGATGTTCTCGCGCTCGATGTAGCGCCAGATGTCCAGCTCGGTCCAGTTGCTGATGGGGAACGCACGCACGTGCTGGCCCACGGTGTGGCGGCCGTTGTACAGGTTCCACAGCTCGGGACGCTGGTTGCGCGGATCCCACTGGCCGAACTCGTCGCGGAGGCTCAGGATGCGTTCCTTGGCGCGGGCCTTGTCCTCGTCTCGACGACCACCGCCGAACACGGCGTCGAACTTGTTCTTCTGAATCGCGTCCAGCAGCGGAACCGTCTGCAGCGGGTTGCGGGTGCCATCTGCGCGTTCGGCCAGTTCGCCGCGGTCGATGAATTCCTGGACGGAACCCACTACGAGCTTCAGGCCCAGTCGCTCAACGGTGCGGTCGCGGAAATCGATGACCTCGGGGAAGTTGTGCCCGGTGTCCACGTGCAGGACGGGGAAAGGCACCTTGCCCGGCCAGAATGCCTTGGTAGCCAGGTGCAGCATTACCACGGAGTCCTTGCCGCCGGAGAACAGCAGCGCAGGCTTCTCGAATTCGGCAACTACCTCACGGATGATGTGGATGGCCTCGGACTCAAGGGTGTCCAAGCTGCTCAGGCGCTCGACCGAGGGGGCGTCTACTGCCGCTGCAACTTCCACCGTGGACTCCTCTGTTGTGTACGTGCTCATGTGTGTAGTCCGCATTCTGTCTTGTCGGATCCTGCCCAGCGGCCGGCTCGGGGGTCTTCGCCCGGGGCCACTTTGCGGGTGCAGGGCTGGCATCCGATGGACGGGTAGCCCTGGCTCAGGAGGGGGTTGACGGGGAGGATATTGTCCTCGGAGTACTCCAGCAGCTGATCGAAGGACCAGTCCACCATCGGGTTCACCTTGACCAGGCCGAAGCTCTCATCCCAAGTGACCACCGGGGTGTTCGTGCGGGTGGGGGCTTCGTCGCGGCGGACGCCGGTGAACCACACTTCGTAGCCCGCCAAGGAGCGGCGCAACGGCTGGACCTTGCGGAGGGCGCAGCACTGGGCAGCGTCCCGGGCGAACAGGTCCTTGCCCAACAGGCGGTCCTGCTGCTCCACCGTGTTTTCCGGAAGGACATCCACCACGTTCACGCGCAGGTTTGCAGCTACTTCGTTGCGGGTGTCGTACGTTTCCTTGAAGTGGTAGCCGGTTTCCAGGAACAGAACGTCGACGCCGGGAAGCTGGTCCGCTACCAAGGCCGGCAGCACGGCGTCGGCCATGGAGCAGGCAACGGTCACCGCGGGCAGCTCGAAGTTGCGCGCAACCCAGGCAATGGCTTCCTGCGCAGTCGCGTTCCAACCAAGCTCCGCGGCACCGGCTTCAGCCAATGCCTTGAGTTCTTCGTGGGACCGCAGCGTGCGGAGCGCCGGAAGCGTCTGGGGATCTGTCATTGGAGGTCTCCTTCATCTGCGGAGTGTGCCCACTCAGCGAAGGTCTGGCCCTCGGCGCCGACGGCGACGAACTTGCGGACCACGCGCTCCACATAATCGGGCAGGTCTTCCACCGTGACCTTCAGGCCGCGGACGGTACGTCCCAAACCAGCTTCCTCGCGCTCGTTGTTGGCCAGCCCGCCACCAAGGTGGACCTGGAAACCCGGGGTGGGGTCGCCGTCGGGCGTTGGCAGCATCATGCCCTTCAGGCCGATGTCGGCCGTCTGGATACGGGCGCAGGAGTTCGGGCAGCCGTTGATGTGGAGGGATAGTGCAGAGGGCAACTGCTTGGTCTCCACGAGGTCGGCCAGGCGGCGTTCCAGTTCTGCGATGGCCGTGGCAGCGGTGACCTTGGTTTCGACGATGGCCAGCTTGCAGAACTCGATGCCCGTGCAGGCGATGGTGCCGCGGTGGAACACAGACGGCCGGGCTGACAGGCCCAGGGTGTCCAGTTCGGAGATCAGCGGTTCCACCTGTTCCTTGGCGACGTCCAGGATGACGAGCTTCTGGTGCGGGGTGGTCCGCAGCCGGTAGCTGCCGTGCTGCTCCAGGGTGTCCGCGAGCTTCACGAGTGCCTCGCCCGAGGTACGGCCAACCGTCGGCGCAACACCGATGAAGAACTTGCCATCCTTCTGCTCGTGGACACCGATGTGGTCGCCGGGAGCGTTGGGCTTCGGAGCGGCGGGACCATCTGGAAGCTTGAAGCCGAGGTATTCGTCCTCGAGGATCTGGCGGAACTTGGCAGGACCCCAGTCGTTCATCAGGAACTTGAGGCGGGCCTTGGTGCGCATGCGGCGGTAGCCGTAGTCACGGAAGATGCTGGTGACACCCAGCCACACCTCAGCGGCAACATCGGCCGAGACAAAGACACCAAGGCGTTCGGCGAGGCGGGGGTTGGTTGACAATCCGCCGCCGACCCAGAGGTCGTACCCAGCGCCGAGTTCGGGGTGGACAACGCCGACCAGGGCAAAGTCGTTGATTTCGTGCACCACGTCCTGGGACGGGTGGCCCGTAATGGCGGTCTTGTATTTACGCGGCAGGTTGGCCAGCTCGGGGTCGCCGATGAAACGCTCGGCGAGTTCGTGGATGAGCGGCGTGGGATCGATGATCTCATCCTTGGCGATGCCCGCAACCGGGGAGCCAAGGATGACGCGCGGCACGTCGCCGCACGCTTCTGTGGTGGACAGGCCGATGCCCTCCAGGCGGCGCCAGATCTCGGGCACGTCCTCCACGCGGATCCAGTGCAGCTGGATGTTCTGGCGGTCGGTCAGGTCGGCTGAGCCGCGGGCAAAGTCCACGGAAATCTGGCCGATGACGCGCAGCTGCTCGGTGGTGAGGGCGCCGCCGTCGATACGCACGCGCAACATGAAGTACTTGTCTTCGAGTTCGTGCGGTTCAAGCGTGGCGGTCTTGCCGCCGTCGATCCCGGGTTTGCGCTGCGTGTAGAGGCCCCACCAGCGGAAACGGCCGTGCAGGTCCGTGCCGTCGATGGAGTCGAAGCCTTCTTTTGAGTAGACAGACTCAATGCGCTCACGGACGTTCAGCCCGTTGTCTTCCTGCTTCCAGGTCTCGTTGGCGTTGAGCGGCGTGGTGCCGTCGACCTTCCACTGGCCGTGGGGCTTGGCAGCCGGACGGGTGCGTGCTGGGCGCGAAGGGACTGCGGCGTCAGCGGACGCACCGGCTACAGCTGTATCTGTCATACATCGACTGTAGGTCTGGCCAGATTTGGCCAGCAAAGGTCTGGAAATGTTGAGTCACCTAGGGAAACATTTCGTCACGAACACGCCGACGGCCTTGTTCCGGGGCGCTGGATATGCAGGTCCCGAAAGCCCCGATTTCCTTGCAAACAAAGGTTAGGAGAGGCTTTCCAACACCGCGTCGTAACGCTCCAGTGCAATCTCCGCCAGAATCGTCGAAGGAAGTAATGGAGCGGCAACGACGTCCGCCCCGGCCTTCGCGAGCTGGTCATGGAAGTAGCCGGTAGCCAGCAGGTAGGAGGCGACAAAAACGCGGCCACCGCTTCCGGCGAGCTCCGCACGCAAGGAGGCGACGCCGTCGGGCACTGTCGGCTGGGCGCTGGCACCATAGGCGACCCGCACCTTGTTCGGCAGCAGCTCGGCGAGCAAACGCGCCTGCTCCTCCGAATCGACCGACCCGTCCGGCAGCGAGGACCCAGCGGCAGCCAGCAGCACGCCGTCGTTCTCCTGCAGCCCGGCGTTGCGCAAGTGCGTGGCCAACAGCTCCGCCAGCCGCGGATCCGGACCCAGCGGCCGGGCGGCCACCACTTCGGGCCGGCTCTTGATCGCCTTGGGTACGTCCACCTTGATATGGAAGCCGGTAGAGAGCAAAAGCGGTACGACGACGGCGGCAGTCCCCTCGGGCAGGCCCTCCACCACTCCGCCCAGCTCGGGCTCCTGCACGTCCACGTAGGCCTCCAGGACCTGAAGCCCGGGACGGAGTTCCTCGATGTCGGCCATGACCTGGCGGATGGCTGCCTGCCCCTCGGCGTTGCGGGTTCCGTGGGCACAGGCGATCAAAACGGGGCTGTTCATGGGAGCTAGCGTAACGTTGAGCCAGCACCTGTTGTGAAGCACGTTAAGAAAGAACCAGTCCCCTTGATTTCCTTTGACATTGTTCTTCTCTGGCTTGACCTCATCGGTGTGTTCTTTTTTGCCGTCTCGGGGTCCTTGCTGGCTGCCCGGAAGCAGTTCGACTTTGTTGGTTCCATCCTGCTGGCCTCCATCGCAGCACTTGGTGGCGGCGTCATCCGCGACATCGTCATCAACGCCGGGCCACCCATTGCCTTCACAAATCCGGCGTATCTGGCACCTCCACTGCTCGCGGCGATGCTGGTCTACTACCTGTTCTCGTCGGTGCAGCGCTTCACCTCCCTGTTGACGCTGTTCGACGCCGGCGGCCTGGCCTTGTTCTGCATCACCGGAACCCTGAAGGCAATCAGTGCCGGCATGAACCCGGTTGCTGCGATCCTGCTGGGCGTCACCACGGGCGTTGGCGGCGGATTGCTGCGGGACATCACGGCGAACGAAATCCCTACCTTGTTCAACAACCGCGATATCTATGCGCTTCCGGCCTTTGTCGGAGCGGGGCTGACCACATTGATGTGGCACCTCGGGCTCTTCAGTGGGCTGACGGCCTGTGTCATCGCCGGGGTTGTTTTCGCGTTCCGGGTTACGGCCTGGCGACGCAGCTGGTATGTGCCATTGGCGGTCCGCGGATGGCACCGCGCCGGGACAGGCGGAGGCGCAATTTCGGGTGCCCGGGATTAGCTAGGATAAGAGCATGACTGACATGTTCCTCGAGAAGTTCCGCGCGCTGGTCCCAAAGTATCTCGAGGATGAATGGCAGGAAGAAGACGGCCTCACGCCGGACGAACTGGACGACGCCCTCGCTGAACACTCCTTCACCATCCCGCTGGTCCTGCGCGAGTTCTACCTTGCCATCGGCGGTTGCGAGGACCTCATGGAGGCCTACCACTACTTCTGGGACCCCGAAGAACTCGAAGTCGATGACGAAGGTTTCCTCATGTTCCTGGAGGATGAGGACGAACAGTTCACCTGGGGTTTCCGCACTGCCGACCTCAACATCCCGGACCCCATTGTGTGGCGCCGCAACAACGCCCGCGGCCAGTGGAAGAGCGAGGAAGGTACGTTCTCCGAGTTCGTGTTCGACATGTTTGAGTGGGCGTTCAACGACGAAGACTAGGTTTTCCTGCTTTGCCAGCCCCCGCGCAGCCGTTGGTTGTGCGGGGGCTGTTTTTGTAGTGGCGCCCCGTACCGCCGCGACCCACATTGGTTTCCATGCATCGCGCCACGCCGTTTCCCGGGGGTCCTGGCCTCCTTCTGCTCGCAAAGTTGGTGGTGGCGGCACGGCTTTGGGCCCATGATTACGACGGCGGCGGGCCGGCTATGTAGCGGAAGGGCCCGTAGCGGCCGGTCTCCCTGTTCCGAAGTACGGCCAGTACCTCGTCCACCATTTTCTGTGGCCGATATACGACGTCTTCGTAGTAGTAATGCAGGCTCATGAACCCGCTTCTTAGGGCCGCATTGCTTCGGTACCAATCCTTCTTCACCTGCTTTGGCTTGAAGTGTGTCCCGCCGTCGAGTTCAACAATCACGCAGTCCTCGATCAGGCAATCCACTTCACCTACCTTGGGGATGTCTGCATGCATCTTGACGCGGAGGCCCGCCCTTGTGAAATGCGTATGGGCGAGGACTTCCAGGAGTGAATCGGCTCGCGGAAGGACAAGATTCAGAATTGCGCGGGCTTTGCCGTTGCGGTTTCCTCCCATCTTCTTTTCCAGGAATTCTGTGGTCAACAGTGCTTGGCTGACCGCGCTCTGCACCATGACCAGTGATTCCAGCTCCGGCAAACATCTCATGGCATGCAGCAGAACATCTCCAACACCAGCCACCGGCAGATAGGGGTGACCCGGGTGTATGCACTGACCGTGGTGGACCACACGGTGCCGGGCCAACCCTGTTCCGCAGCTGAGATGCAAGTCCTTATCGCTATTAAGGGTCCACAACCGATAGAAGCGAGCGGCGGAAACGCAGGTCAACTTTCCATTGGCACGAAACGCCGCTACGACGTCCGGCGCTGCCTTCCGTGAAACGTACACGCCGCGATGGAGCCTGAAGACAGCCCCGCCGCTGATGGCTTTGGCCAAGTCCCGACGTGTAAAGCCCGCTGCATATAGTGATTTCGCAGTCGCGGCCCCGTCACGGCTGCCGAGGAATTCAACGATGTCCATGGGGAAATAGTCCAACCGGGACTGCTCACTTGGTTGGCGGGAGTGGGTCTATGTGGAAAACCGTCCGCGCCTCCCCCACCCACTTCGCCGCAACACGAGGCCGCAACACGCCCCAGTTCCGGCGCGTCACCCGCTCCTCAGCATCAATGCGAGTGCCGACGGCACAGGATGAACCTGTAAATCACACCACCAGAAACGAAAATCCGTTGACGTGAAGAGTTGCCAATTTGACAGGATTGTCATAAGCTATTCACGGATCCACTAAATGCCTCCGGTGGGTCTGATGCGAACGGAGATTGTGGTCCCGGTTCGGTGCAGCGTATGACTCGTAACGTTGCAGCGGACCGGGGCCATTCCGGTTTAAGCGCCCTGTGAGCCAAGTGCCGCGTGCCCCCACCACCCACTTTGACCCCCAGTAGGCAGGACACGCCGCAAAACCGTGCCCACCAGTCCGGATAACCGCCCAAAGTTGGTCGCGGCGGCACAAGCTCGATTGAAACGGCACAATCCCGGACGCACAAAAAAGGCAGGCGCCCGGCCCATGAAGGTCCGGACGCCTGCCAACAAACAGTAACTAGCTGCTGCGGTCCACCACGGCGTGGGCAAAGTTGGTCAGGGAGTCCTTCACGACACCCTCCGGCAACGGGGCCAAGGCCGCGACAGCCTCGGCGGACCACTGGCGGGCGATCTTCCAGGACTCGCTGGTGACAGGGTGCTCACGCAGGCCGGCCACGGCCTCAGCCAGCGCCGGGTCGGAGGAGAGGTCGCCGTCGATCAGTTCAAGAAGGGCGACGGCGGACGCGTCGCCCGCCGCTGCGTCACGGCGCAGCAACAGCACGGGCAGGGTGGGAACGCCTTCGCGGAGGTCCGTGCCCGGGGACTTGCCGGACTTCACCTTTACACCGGTGACATCAATGACGTCGTCGGCCAGCTGGAAGGCGACGCCAACCTTTTCGCCGTACTCCACCAGCACG
The DNA here is from genome assembly GCF_028736865.1 of Paenarthrobacter sp. AB444. Taxonomy (NCBI): domain Bacteria; kingdom Bacillati; phylum Actinomycetota; class Actinomycetes; order Micrococcales; family Micrococcaceae; genus Paenarthrobacter; species Paenarthrobacter sp. AB444. The sequence continues at coordinate 179,508 of NZ_JAQZBY010000010.1, forward strand.
TCCTCGTATTCCGGAGCAGCGCCGGCGAAGATCGCGCCGAGCTGGCCGGAAGCTGCAACCAAGGACCCGGTCTTGTCGGCGATGACGGACAGGTAGTGCTCCACGGGATCTTCGTCCTCGCGCGGTCCCACGGTTTCGTGCAGTTGGCCAAGGCAAAGCCGCTCAAAGGTGCGGGCCTGGATGCCGAGAGCCCGGGATCCAAGCTCGGAAACCAGGATGGAAGCCCGGGCAAAGATGAGGTCCCCCGTCAGGATGGCCACGGAGTTGCCCCAGACTTCGTGGGCAGTGGGAGCTCCACGGCGGAACGGCGCGGAGTCCATGACGTCGTCGTGGTAGAGCGTGGCAAGGTGCGTCAGCTCAACGACAACGGCTGCCTGGACAACCTCGGGACGTGAGGCGTCGCCCAGGTGCGCGCACAGCAAAGTCAGCAGCGGGCGGATGCGCTTGCCCCCGGCTTCCACCAGGTGCCGCGACGTCGCGTCAGCCAGAGGGTCCGAGTTGGAGATCGCTTCGCGAAGCTTCTTCTCCACGCGCGCAAGGTTGTTGGTGATGGCCGGGCCAAGCTCGGCGTCGCCTGCGATGGCAGCAAAACCTGCGGGCAGCTGGAGCCCCGTTGCAATGGCCGTGGTGTTCAGGGAAGGCTCGTTGGAGTCCGGCAAGCCGTGCCCGGCATGCGTCCAGCTGTGTTCGGCAGAGTTCGTCACGGGTTAACCCTAACTAGTTGTTGCGGAAACCGCGGTGTCGGAGCCTGCCTGCGTCAAGGCGCGGGCAGAGGAAGTGTTGGACGTTGCCGGAACCAGCATCTCAAGGACCCGGATCACGCGGTCTTCGAAGCCCTTCGCGGACGGGTCGGTCAGGTTGGCGAGCATGCGCACCACAAAGCGCATCAGGACCGGAATGGGCATGCCCGTCCGCAGCGCAAGCTTCATCACTGCAGGCTTCCCAATCAGCGTCGCAAACATCCGTCCCAGCGTGAAGTGCGAGCCCCACTGCTCACGCACGTATTCCGCGTACCGCGAAAGGTGGGCATCGGCGTCGTGCGTGGACCAAGCCGCAGAAGCGGAACGGGACGAACAATCAATCAGGAACTCAGCCGCGAACCGGGCCGACTCCATCGCGTAGGAGATGCCCTCACCGTTGAACGGGGACACCATGCCGCCGGCGTCGCCGAGCAGAAGCAGCCCGGGCGAATAATGCGGCGTGCGGTTGAAGCCCATGGGCAGGGCCGCGCCGCGGATCTCCCCCACCTGGTTTTCCGGGGTGAAGCCCCACTCGGAGGGCATCCCGGCGGTCCATTCGCGCAGGACCTGCTTGTAGTCGAGCTTGCCGAATTCCTTGGAGGAGTTCAGGATGCCCAGGCCCACGTTGGACGTGCCGTCGCCGACGCCGAACACCCAGCCGTAACCGGGCAGCGGCTTACCGGATTTGCCGGGCAGTTCCAGCCAGCCTTCCATCCAATCGTCCTCATGGCGGGGCGACGTGAAGTAGGTGCGCACGGCGACGCCCAGCGGCCGGTCGTCACGCTTGTGCATGCCCAGCGACACGGCGGTTCGCGTCGAGTTACCGTCCGCGGCGAGTACGACGTCGGCATGGAAGTCGCGCTGTTCGCCCGTCTTGCGTCCGGACTCGTCCAGGATCGCTGCGCGCACTCCGATGACACGGCCGTCGTCGCTGGTCAGCGCTGAGGTGACGCTGTGGTGTTCGAGCACCACGGCGCCGGCAGCCTGGGCGTGACGGGCAAGGTCCTCGTCAAAGCCCAGGCGGGTGCGGATCAGGCCGTAGGTGGGAAAGTCCGCGACCTCCGGCCAGGGCAGTTCGATGGTGCGGCCGCCGGCAATGAGGCGAAGGCCCTTGTTGCGCCGCCACCCCTCGTCAACGGCGTGGGGCAGGCCGAGCTTCTGGATCTCGCGGACGGCGCGCGGAGTGAGTCCATCTCCGCAGACCTTCTCGCGGGGAAACGACGTCTTTTCGAGCACGGTGACGTCGATGCCCGCTTGGGCGAGGTAATACGCGGCCGTGGACCCGGCAGGGCCCGCGCCAACAATCAGTACTTTCACGTCGTCCTAAGTCAGGCAGTACGGAGCTAGCCGGCCTGTCGGCGCGGTTTGATCTGGCGGCGCAGTTTGGCCACGGGAACACTTTCGCGGTGCTCGGCAGGCTTCTGTGCACGGTGTACGGCTACGATCCCGCCGCTGAGGTTGCGGTAGGTGATGTCCGTCCATCCTGCATCGGCAAGCCACTGCGCCAGGTGGTCCTGGTCCGGCCAGGCGCGGATGGACTCGGCGAGGTACACATAGGCGTCCGGGTTGGAGGAGACCTTGGTGGCGATGGCCGGGAGGGCGCGCATCAGGTACTCGGTGTACAGGTTGCGCCACAGGGGAACCACGGGGTGGGAGAACTCGGCGATGACCAGCCGGCCGCCGGGCTTGGTCACACGCAGCATTTCCTCAAGGGCCTTGCGGGGTTCCACGACGTTGCGCAGGCCGAAGGAGATGGTGGAGGCATCAAAGCTGTTGTCCGCGAACGGCAGGTTGGTGGCATCCCCTGCGATGAAATCGATGTCGGGGCGGCGGCGCTTGCCCACTTTGAGCATGCCCAGAGAGAAGTCGCAGGCCACAACATCCACGCCCGCGTCGGCGTAGGGCTCGCTGGATGTTCCCGTTCCGGCGGCGAGGTCGAGGACTTTCTGCCCCTTCTTTACATCCATGGCGTCCACCACGATCCGGCGCCAACGCCGGGTCTGTCCCATGGACAGGACGTCATTGACGACGTCGTATTTTGGGGCGACATCATCAAACATCGTCGCAACTTCGTCCGGACGCTTTTCCAAGGATGCTCGGTTCACCCAGTAATTGTCTCAGACATTCCGCCGACTTTGCTGCGCTGTAGAAGTCGGCTCAGGTTCTGCTCCCGCGCGGGAGTACTGTTGTTCCATCATGACGAGCACGCTCCGCACCTTGACAGTCCCCCTCGATGTTGGATCATCCCCCGGGGGGCTGCCGTCGTTTCTGGTGCGGGACGACGTTCTTTGCTGGTCGCGGCGCGAAGCCGGCCTGGTGGGCTACGGCGAACTGACCCGTTTCAATGCCACCGGCCCCGAGCGTTTCCTTGAGGCCGACATCTGGTGGCGGCACCTCATTCTTGAGGCAGAAATCACTGACCTTGTGGAACTCCCGGGCACCGGTCCCGTGGCATTTGGCTCCTTTGCTTTCTCCAAGACGTCCCCGCACGTCTCCCGCCTGATCCTCCCGGAACTGGTCATCGGCATCCGCGACGGCCGCGCCTGGGCCACCCAGTTGACGTTCGACGGCGACCCCCTCACCGAAGCGGGCGTCCTCGCCAGCGTGGACCGCTGGCTTTCGGGCAGCAACGGTGAGGAGTCCACCCAAGGAGGGTCCGACGTCGGGCCGTCACCTGAAGCTGTTGCCGCCGATGGTTCGGCCGGTTACCTCAGCCATGGTTCGCTCAGCGAAGCCAACTGGATGGAGGCGGTGGCCGATGGCGTCGAGGAGATCCGCGCGGGCAAGCTGGAGAAGCTGGTATTGGCGCGCGACGTCGTTGCCACCCTGCCGGCCGGCGTAAACGCGGCGGAGGTTCTTCGCCAGCTGGCCGCGAGGTACCGCGAATGCTGGACGTACGGCGTTGACGGCTTGGTTGGCGCGACGCCCGAAATGCTGATCCAGGTGGAGGGCCGGACTGCGCAGGCCCGGGTCCTCGCCGGAACGTTGGACCGTCGGGATGCTGACGGTATGGACGGCTCCCCCATGGAATACGCCGAGCGGGTATTGGCCGGCTCTGACAAGCAGCGGCACGAGCATGAGATCGCCATTGATTCGTTGACCCGCCAGCTGGCTCCTTTCTCCGAGGCGATGAACTCCCACAGCGAGCCGTTCATTCTTGAGTTGCCCAATGTGTGGCACCTGGCATCGGATGTGAAAGCCGAGCTGGCCGATATTGAGGGTCACGTGCCCACTTGCCTGGCATTGATCAACGCCCTGCATCCCACCGCTGCCGTCTGCGGAACTCCCACCCTGGTGGCCGGTGCCTTGATCCGGAAACTCGAGCACCTCGACCGTGGGCCGTACGCCGGTCCTGTGGGGTGGCTCGATGCCGCAGGCAACGGAGAGTGGGGCATTGCGCTGCGCGGAGCGGTCATCGAAGATGCCAACACCGTGCGCCTGTACGCGGGGTGCGGAATCGTCGAGGGTTCGCAGCCGGAGGCGGAATTGGCCGAGACCTGGGCCAAGTTCCGGCCGATGCTGGAGGCGTTGGGCATCAAGCGCTAAATCTGGGATTCCAGACAGAGCTTCTGTTGCGGTGGTTGATAAGTGCGTAAACTGGTTATCTAATAGTGAAACTTCGTTTCCTGTGATGCACATCTCATGTTCGGGGCTACACTAAAACCGACTCAGTTCAGCATCCACCGCAACAAAAGGTAAAACACATGCAGATCTCCCGTTCGGTTCTGTCCGGCACCAAGATTGCCGCCGTGCTCGCAGCCGGCGCATTGGCCCTCACCGCCTGTGGTGGTTCCTCCACCCCCGCAGCCTCCGATGGCTCGGGCCTGAAGCTCATCAACGCCGGCAAGCTGACTGTATGCTCGGATGTCCCCTACGAGCCCTTCGAATTCCAGAAGGACGGCAAGATTGTCGGCTTCGACATGGACATCGCTGCAGAGATTGCCAAGGACATCAAGGCAGAACTCAACGTGGTGGACAGCTCCTTCGAGGCCATCGAGACTGGCACCGCACTGACCGGCTGCGACGTCTCCATCTCCTCGATCTCCATCACGGACGTCCGCAAGAACGTCATGGACTTCTCCAACCCGTACCTGGACGATGACCTGACCCTCGTGGCCACCTCCTCCTCGGGCATCAACAACATCGACGGCGCCAAGGGCAAGAAGGTCGGCGTCCAGCAGGCGACCACGGGTGCCCAGTACGCCAAGGACAAGGGCATTGACGCGCAGCAGTTCGAGGACTCCGGCTTGCTGGTCCAGGCCCTCAAGGCCGGCACCATCGACGCCGCCATCGGCAACCAGTCCGTTCTTGGCTACGCCATCAAGGACGATTCGAACCTGAAGCGCGTTGAGGACTACGCGACGGGTGAGAAGCTGGGCATCGCCATCAAGAAGGGCAACACCGCCATGGCCGACGCTGTGAACGGCACCCTGAAGCGCATCACTGACGACGGCTCCCTGAAGAAGTTCCAGACCACCTGGTTCGGCGAAGCCACCAAGTAGTCCGAGCCCCGGCTCTCCCGAGATCCACGCAGGCGGGCCCCGAAACGATACGTTGTTTCGGGGCCCGGCTGCGCAACATGAATGTGAGAACACCATGGCAATGACTGCACGTCAACGAGCCAAAGTCAGTTTGTACGTCCAGGCGGGCATCTTCGTTGTGGTCCTGGCCGCAGTGATCCTTGCCGTGGACTGGAAGACGATCGGTAACAGCGTCTTCAACTTCGCCAAGATCGGCCCGATGTTCCCGGACATTTTCCTGGTGGGCCTCAAGAACACCCTCATCTACACAGCGCTGGCCTTCGTGGTGGGCTTGTCCGGCGGCCTCCTGCTCGCGTTGATGAAGCTCTCCTCCTTCCCGCTGTACCGCTGGATCGCCACCGGCTACATCGAGTTCTTCCGCGGCGTCCCTGCCCTGCTGGTCTTCATTGCCTTCGGCTACGGTGTCCCGCTGGCCTTCGGTGTCCAGTGGGATGTCAACGTGGTGGTCATGGTTTCGCTGGGCATGGTGGCTTCGGCCTACATCGCTGAAACCCTCCGCGCAGGCCTGCAGGCCGTGCCCAAGGGACAGATGGAAGCAGCCCGTTCGCTGGGCATGCCCCACTGGCGGGCGATGGTTTCGATCGTCATTCCCCAGGCGTTCAAGATCGTCCTTCCCCCGCTGACCAACGAGATCATCCTGCTCACCAAGGACTCCTCGCTGATCTACGTCCTGGGCCTTACGGCTTCCCAGTACGAGCTCACCAAGTTCGGCCGCGACGGCATCTCGAGCCTCGGTGCAGGACTCACCCCCTTGCTCGTGGCTGGTGCTTTCTACTTGGTCATCACCATCCCGTTGAGCCTCCTTGCAAGGAAGTTCGAAAGCCGCTCCGCGCGGACCAAGCGATAGGCAGGACAGTCATGAACAACTCCACTGGGAGCACGGCCGCCGTTCGCGCCGCCGGCGTCGACATCAAGGACCTCCGCAAGTCCTACGGCAGCAACGAGGTCCTCAAGGGCATTTCACTGACCGTGGAACCGGGCCAGGTAGTCTGCCTGATCGGCCCGTCGGGCTCCGGCAAGTCCACCCTCCTGCGCTGCGTCAACCTGCTGGAACACCCCAACGCCGGCACCATCAACGTTGGCGAATTCGAGGCCACCGATCCCGACGTCGACCTCAACAAGATGCGCCAAAGCGTCGGTATGGTTTTCCAGCACTTCAACCTGTTCCCGCACCTGAGCGTGCTGGACAACTGCACCATCTCGCAGATGAAGGTGCTCAAGCGGTCCAAGTCCGAAGCCGGCGAGGTAGCACGCCACAACCTGGAACGCGTCGGCCTTGGACACTTGGCGGACCGTTTCCCGGACCAGCTCTCCGGTGGCCAGCAGCAGCGCGTGGCCATCGCGCGGGCGCTGTCCATGGACCCCAAGCTCATGCTTTTCGATGAGCCCACCTCCGCGCTGGACCCTGAAACCGTGGGCGACGTCCTCGCCGTCATGCGGAAGCTGGCCCAGGAAGGCATGACCATGCTGGTGGTCACCCACGAAATGGGCTTCGCCCGGGAAGTGGCCGACCGCGTCGTCTTCATGGATGCCGGCGTTGTCGTGGAGGAAGGCCCGGCCGAGCAGGTCATCAGCGCCCCCACCCAGCCCCGTACCAAGGAATTCCTGCGCCGCGTCCTTGACCCGACGCACATCAGCGTCGAGGAAGCGTAAGTCTTCCTGCTGCGAAGGCGGGCGGCACCCCACAAGGGT